>JANQKO010000028.1 GCA_028281075.1 Alphaproteobacteria bacterium
CACCCGCGCCCGGCTGCGCTCGACGAGCTGCACGCCGAGCTTCTTCTCCAGCTCGCTGAGCTGGCCGCTGAGCGTCGGCTGGGTGACGTGGCTGATCTCCGCGGCGCGGCGAAAGTGCAGCGTGTCGGCAATGGCAACCAGATAACGCAGTTGCTGCAATGTCGGCATGGTCGGCCCCTAATCGTTGACGAAACGGATTTCAAAAGGCGAAGCCTATCGAAACTCGTCTTAACTTCGATTGGCCCGATAGGATTTTCAAGCGCATATCTGCGAAACCATCGGCCCGCGCGCCGATGCGATCCGGCGCGGCCGGACCGGATCACCCCTGGCGAGGCGGAACAGGCGGACGGCATGAAACGCTTCAAGAACATCCTGATGGTCTGCGACGACCAGGGCCTGCACGACGCCATGATCGGCCGCGCCATCTGGCTGGCCAAGGCGAACGAGGCCCGGGTCACGCTGGTCGACGTCGTCGACGCGGCGCCCGGCGACCTGACGCGGAAGTTCGCGGCCCTGCCGGGCGCGCGATCCTACGACTTCGAGTACGAGGTGCTGGAGCTGCACCGCGCCCGGCTGGCCGAGGTCGGCGGCGCCTTTCGGGCCGAGAAGATCGAGACGACGGAACTGGTGCTGCAGGGCACGCCGTTCATCGAGATCATCAAGCAGGTCCTGCGCGCCGGGCACGACCTGGTCATCAAGGGCGTGGACCAGCCGGCCGATACGAACAGCTTGTTCTTCTCCAGCACCCACCTGCACCTGCTGCGCAAATGCCCGTCCCCGGTCTGGGTCATCAAGAAAAGCCGCCGCCGGCAATATGCCCGGGTGCTGGCCGCCGTCGACCCGGACCCGGCGGACCCCGGCCGGGCCGCCCTCAACCGGCTGATCATGGACCTGGCGACATCGCTGTCGGCGACCGACGGCAGCGAGCTTCACGTGCTGAACGCCTGGGGCTTCGAGGAGGAGACGACGCTGCGCCACAGCGCCTTCATCAAGATTCCCGACGAGGATCTCGACGCCCTGATCGAGGAGGAACGGAAACGCAGCGCCGAGCGGCTGTCGCAGCTCATGGAGAACTATCCGGCCGACGAGTCGGCGACCGGGCCGGCGCGCCAGATCCACCTGGTCAAGGGCAACGCGCCACAGGTGATCCCGGAATTCGCGCGAAAACGCCGGGTCGAGCTGATCGTCATGGGCACGGTCGCGCGCACCGGCATCAGCGGCCTGTTCATCGGCAACACGGCGGAATCCATCCTGAACCAGATCGAATGCTCGATCCTGGCCGTCAAGCCGCCGGGCTTCGAGACGCCGGTAAAGCCGTAGCGCGCCGATCAATAGATGGTCAGAAACTATCAATAGGTACGATAAAATCGACTGGGACAATCGAGTTGTCGCCGCCAAATCCAGTTCAGGCCCGGACCCAGCAGGAGGACATCGGCTGATGGACATCGAGAACCGCTACGACGCCCTGATCGAACGGCATTGCCGGCTGGAGGCGAAGATCGCCGCCGAGATGAAACGTCCCCTGCCCGACGCGATTCTGCTGCAACGGCTGAAGCGCGAGAAGCTGCTGCTGAAGGACGAGATCGAATCGTGGGAACGGCTGCTGGCGGCCATCAAGGTACGGCCGGTCTTCCGCGCCGGCGCGCCGCACGCCTGAGTGGAAACCGGCGATATCGGATGGTGGAAAGGCGCACCTGACCGGACGACATCGGCGACATAGACGCGCATGGCGGCCCCGGCCTCGCGGCGGGGCCGCTTTTCTTCCGGCGGCAACGGCGCCGTGATAGACAGCGTGGCGGCAGCGCTTTCACACCCACCCGCCGGCCGGCGTCAGGCCCGGACCGGCGATCCACGAACGACCAGACGAACAACAATCAACCGAACAAGGTACAAGTAACGGTATGAACGAGTCGGCGGCGCCCGAGGATCGGCCGGCGGACCGTGGTCCCGGCGAAGCCGCCGCACGCCCGGCCGGGGCCGGCTGGCTGCCGGCGCTGCTGCCGGCCGCGCTGGCGGCGGCCTTCGCGGCGGCCCTGCCGACGATCGCCGGCGGCGGCACGATCCGCCTTGCCGCCGACTGGGTCCCGAGCCTCGGCATCAGCTTCTCCCTGCTGCTCGACGGCCTGAGCCTGACCTTCGCCCTGCTGATCAGCGGGATCGGCTTCTTCGTCACGCTCTACGCGCGCACCTATCTCGCCGGGCATGCCCATCTCGGCCGGTTCACGCTCTACCTGCTGGCGTTCATGGTGGCGATGCTGGGCCTGGTGCTGGCGGACAACCTGATCACGCTGTTCGTGTTCTGGGAGCTGACGACGCTGACCTCCTACTTCCTGATCGGCTTCAATCATGCCTCGGCCGCGTCGCGGCGGTCGGCGCTGCAGGCGCTGCTGCTGACCGGCGCCGGCGGCCTGGCCCTGCTGGCCGGCATGATCCTGCTGGGCGGCGTCGCCGGCAGCTTCGAGCTGTCCGAGATCCTCGCCCGGGGCGACCTGATCCGCGACCACGACCTCTACCTGCCGATCCTGGTGCTGGTGCTGCTGGGCGCCTTCACCAAGTCGGCGCAGGTGCCGTTCCATTTCTGGCTGCCGAACGCCATGGCCGCGCCGACCCCGGTCAGCGCCTACCTGCATTCGGCCACCATGGTGAAGGCCGGCATCTATCTGCTCGCCCGCATGCACCCGGCGCTCAGCGGCACGGACGCCTGGATCTGGTCGCTGACCCTGTTCGGCGCGGTGACAGCGCTGGTCGCCTCGGTCATCGCCCTGCGGCAGACCGACCTGAAGCTGGCGCTCGCCTACACGACGGTGATGGCGCTCGGCACGCTGACCATGTTTTTGGGCGCCGAGGCCACGGTCGCGGTCGCCGCCGCGATGACCTTCCTGGTCGTGCATTCGCTCTACAAGGCCTCGCTGTTTCTGATCGTCGGCATCCTCGACCACCAGGCCGGCAGCCGCGACGCCGAACGACTGGGCGGCCTTGCCCGCGCCATGCCGATCACCGCCGCCGCAGCCGCCGCCGCGGCGCTGTCCATGGCCGGCTTCCCGCCGTTCCTGGGCTTCATCGGCAAGGAGTTGAAATACGAAGGCGCGCTGGCGATCGCGTCCGAGCCGGCCGTCGTCGCCACCGCCGCCGTGCTGGCCAATGCCCTGATGGTGGCGGTCGCCGGCATCGTCGCGCTGCGGCCGTTCCATGGCGGGCGGCCCCGGGCGCCGAGGACGCCGCGCGAAGCGCCGGTGACGCTGTGGATCGGCCCCGTCGTGCTGGCCGGCCTCGGCCTGCTGTTCGGCCTGGCGCCGGCGCTGATCGCCGACAGCCTGATCCAGCCCGCCGTGACCGCGATCCTGGGGCGGCCGGAAACCGTGAAGCTGGCGCTCTGGCACGGCATCAACCTGCCGCTGGCGCTGAGCCTCCTGACCTTCGCCCTCGGCCTTGCCGTCTATGTCGGCCACGAACGCCTTCGCCGCGGGCTGATCCGGCTCGAAGCCGGGCTGCCGGCGACGGCCGACCAGGTCTGGGACCGGCTGCTCGACGGCCTGAAGGCGCTGGCCGCGGCGCAGACGCGCCTGCTGCAGTCCGGCCTGCTGCGGCGCTACATGTTCATCACCTTCGCCAGCGTCGCCGTCGCCGTCGGCGTCACGCTCGCCGCCACCGGCGCCGTGCGCCTGCCCGCCGCCTGGCCCGAGCTGCTGTTCAAGCACTGGGCGTCCGTCGCGCTGATCGCCGCCGGCGCCGTGATGACGGCGCTGTCGAAGACACGGCTGGCGGCGATCTGCGCGCTGGGCGTCGTCGGCGTCGGCGTGGCGCTGCTGTTCGTGATGTTCGGCGCGCCCGACCTGGCGATCACCCAGCTTCTGGTCGAGACCCTGGTGGTGGTGCTGGTCGGCGTGGTGATGCTGCGGCTGCCGAGCCTGGAACAGGGCGCCCGGCGGCGGCGCGGCGCCGATATCGTGCTCTCGGTCGCCGTCGGCGCGGTGGTCGCGCTGACGCTGCTGGCGGTCGTCGGCGCCCCGCTCGACCGCGCGGTCACCGACTATTTCGAGACGGCGAGCGTCGCGCAGGCCTTCGGGCGCAACATCGTCAACGTCATCCTGGTCGATTTCCGCGCCCTCGACACCTTCGGCGAGGTCGCCGTCGTCGCCGTCGCCGCCATCGGCGCCTATGCCCTGATCCGCGGCACGCGGCGGAAGGAGCGGCCATGAACTCGCTGATCCTGCGCACGGCGACCCGGCTGCTGGTGGCGCTGATGCTGCTGTTCTCGGTCTACATGCTGCTGCGCGGCCACAACGAGCCCGGCGGCGGCTTCATCGGCGGGCTGCTGGCCGGCATCGGCTTCGCGCTCTACGCCATCGCCCACGGCACCGCCGCGGCGCGCCGGGCGCTCAGGTTCGAGCCCCAGGCGATCGCCATGGTCGGCTTGGGCATCGCCTTGCTGGCGGGACTCTGGGCGGCCATGTTCGGCGACCCGCTGTTCACCGGCCAATGGTGGTTCGTCGGCGCCGGCGACGACGACAAGGGCCTGCCGCTCAGCTCGGTGCTGGTGTTCGACATCGGCGTCTACCTGGTCGTGGTCGGCGCCGTGCTGACGCTGGTCCTGGGCCTGGAAGAGGAGGTCTGACCATGGAGACCGTGCTGGCACTCCTGGTCGGCGTCCTGGTGGCGGCCGCCGTCTATCTGATGCTGGCGCGCAACGTGCTGCGGTTCCTGTTCGGCCTCGTGCTGCTGGGCAACGCCGCCAACCTGACGATCTTCATCGCCGGGCGCCTGACGCCCGAGCTGCCGCCGCTGGTGCCGGAAGGCCTGGCCGCGCCGGCCGGGCAGGTGGCGAACGCCCTGCCGCAGGCCCTGGTGCTGACCGCCATCGTCATCGGCTTCGGCCTGCTCGCCTTCACGCTGGTCCTGGTCTATCGCGGCTACCAGACGCTGGGCACGCTCGACAGCGACGCCATGCGCGTCGCCGAGCCGGCCGACACCACGGACGGCACGCCGTGAGCTGGCTGCTCGCCCTGCCGATCGTGCTGCCGTTCCTGACGGCGGTGCCGGCGTTCCTGTTGCGGGACCGGGGCGCGGCCCGCTGGATCAGCCTCGGCGGCTGCGTCCTGCTGCTGGCGGCGTCGGCGGCGCTGATGGCCGCGGTCTGGCGCGAGGGCGTCGTCGCCGCGCAGATGGGCGACTGGCCGGCGCCGTTCGGCATCACGCTGGTCGCCGACCTGCTGAGCGCCGTCATGGTGGTGATCACGGCGATCACCGGGCTTGCCGTCGCCGCCTACGCGCTGGCCGATATCGATACGCGCCGCGAGGCGCTGGGCTACCACGCCCTGTTCCAGATCCTGCTGGCCGGCGTCTGCGGCGCCTTCCTGACCGGCGACATCTTCAACCTCTATGTCTGGTTCGAGGTGATGCTGATCGCCTCGTTCGGCCTGCTGGTGCTGGGCGGCGACAAGGCGCAGCTCGACGGCGGCATCAAGTATGTCACGCTGAACCTGGTCTCGACGGCGCTGTTCCTGGCCGGCATCGGCCTGCTCTACGGCATGACCGGCACGCTGAACATGGCCGACCTGCACCTCGCCGTGCGCGAGGTCGAGAATACCGGCCTGCTGACCGTCGTCGCGGTGATGTTCATCGTCGCCTTCGGCGTCAAGGCGGCGGTGTTTCCGCTGTTCTTCTGGCTGCCGGCCTCCTATCACACGCCGCCGGTGGCGGTCTCGGCCGTGTTCGCCGGCCTGCTGACCAAGGTCGGCGTCTACGCGCTGATCCGCACCTTCACGCTGATCTTCACGCACGACACCGGCTATACGCACGGCCTGCTGCTGGCGATCGCCGGCCTGACCATGGTCACCGGCGTGCTCGGCGCCGCGGCGCAGAACGAGTTCCGCAAGATCCTGTCGTTCCACATCGTCAGCCAGATCGGCTACATGGTGCTGGGCTTGGCGCTCTACACGCCGCTGGCGCTGGTCGGCGCGGTGTTCTACCTGGTCCACCACATCATCGTGAAGGCGAACCTGTTCCTGGTCTCGGGCCTGTCGAACCGGCTGACGGGATCGTTCGACCTGGCGCGCATCGGCGGGCTCTACAAGTCCAGCCCGCTGCTGGCGATCCTGTTCCTGGTCCCGGCCTTCTCGCTGGCCGGCTTTCCGCCGCTGTCCGGCTTCTGGGCCAAATACCTGCTAGTCAAGGCGAGCCTCGACATCGAGGCCTACCTGATCGCGGCGACGGCGCTGGTGGTCGGCATCCTGACCGTGTTCTCGATGACCAAGATCTGGGCCGAGGCGTTCTGGAAGCCGCATCCCGGCGGCGCCGCGCCGGCACTGGCCACGATCGCGCCGGCCGACCGCGCCGCCCTGCTGGCGCCCGTCGCCGCGCTGGCCGGCCTGACCGTCGTGATCGGCCTCTATCCGGAACCCTTCGTCGGCTTCGCCGAGCGCGCCGCCGGCCAGTTGCTGGACCCGACCCGCTATGTCGCGGCGGTCCTGGGCCGGACGCCATGAACATCTTCGTCCTCAACGCGTTCCTGGCGGTAAGCTGGGCGGCGCTGATCGGCAGCTTCTCAGCGACCAACCTGCTGATCGGCTATGGCATCGGCTATCTGGCGCTCTGGATCGCCCGGCCGCTGTTCGGCCAGAGCAGCTATTTCGAGCGGGTCTGGCGGGTGCTGCGCCTCGCCATGCTGTTCGTCTACGAGCTGGTCGTCTCCAGCCTGCGCGTGGTCTGGGACGTGCTGACGCCGACGCATCTGAGCCGCCCCGGCATCATCGCCCTGCCGCTGGACGTCAGCCGCGACGACGAGATCCTTCTGGTCGCCAACCTGATCTCGCTGACGCCCGGCTCGTTGAGCCTGGACCTGTCGGCCGACCGCAAGACGCTCTACGTGCACGCCATGTTCGTCGACGACCCCGAGACGATCCGGCGGGAGCTGAAGGACGGCATGGAGCGCCGGGTGCTGGAGGCGCTGGAATGATGCCCGACAACGGCCGTATCCTCGACCTGGCGATCGAGGCCGGGTTCGGGATGATCATGATCGCCCTGGTGCTGGCCTTCATCCGCCTGGCCCGCGGCCCCAGCCTGCCGGACCGGGTCGTGGCGCTGGACCTGATCACCATCCTGGCCGTCGCCTTCTGCGCCCTGTTCGCGGTCGCGTCGGACCAGCCGGCCTTTCTCGACGTCGCCATCGCGCTGGCGCTGGTGGCGTTCCTGGCGACGGTGGCGCTGGCCCGGTTCGCCGAACGGCGCAAGGCGCGCTCGGAGGGACGGCCGGACGACATGGACGCGGGACCATGAGCGAGATCCTGACCGCCTTCTTCGTCGTCGCCGGCGGCTTCTTCGCGCTGGCCGCGGCGCTGGGCGTGCTGCGCCTGCCGGACGTGCTGATCCGCATGCACGCCTCGACCAAGGCCGGCACGCTGGGCTGCGGCCTGACCCTGGTGGCGGTCGCCGTGCATTTCGGCGAGGTCGGCATCACCGCCCGCGCCATCGCCGCCATCGTCTTCCTGCTGCTGACCGCGCCGGTCGCCGCGCACATGATCGGCCGCGCCGCCTACCGGACCGGGGTGCCGTTGTGGCACGGCATGACCATCGACGAGGCCGCGGCGGACCGGCGGCAGCAACGGGAAAGGGAGCGGGACCCCGGCGCCGGGATTGGCTAAGCTGCCGGCGGACAGCGGCGGGGAGGGAACATGACCGACAAGCGCGCCTGGATCGCGCGGATGGCGGCGCGGGACGACTGGCTGGCCCGGGTCCGGGAGCCGATCATCGACCCGGCGCGCGAGATCGTCGATCCGCACCATCACCTCTGGGACCGGGACGGCGCGCGCTATCTGCTGGCCGAGCTTCGGGCCGATACGGGTGCCGGCCACAACGTGACGCAGACCGTGTTCGTCGAATGCCGGTCCGCCTACCGCGACCAGGGGCCGGCGCATCTCGGCCCGGTCGGCGAGACCGAATTCGTGGCCGCGATCGCCGCGGCCTCGGCGGTGGATCCGACCGGCGCCAGGGTGGCCGGGATCGTCGCCCATGCCGACCTGCGGCATCCCGGCCTGGACGACATCCTGGACGCACACGAAGCCGCGGGCCGGGGACTGTTCCGCGGCATCCGGCATGCCGGCGCGCACGAGCCGTCGCCCGAGGCCCTGACCATCCCGGGCCGCGCGCCGGCCGGGCTCTACGCCGACCCGGCGTTCCGCCGTGGACTCGCCCGCCTGGGCGCGCGCGGCCTCAGCTACGACACCTGGCACTACCATCACCAGAACCGGGACTTCCGGGACCTGGCCCGGGCCGTGCCCGGCACCACACTGGTGCTCGACCATTTCGGCACGCCGCTGGGCGTCGGCCAATATGCGGGCCAGCGGGACGCGATCTTCGCGGCCTGGAAGGACGACATCGCCGCCATCGCCGAATGCCCCAACGTCGTCGCCAAGCTCGGCGGCCTCGCCATGCCGGACAACGGCTTCGGCTGGCACGAACGGGCGACGCCGCCGAGCTCGGACGAATTCGTCGAGGCCCAGGCGCCCTACTATCACCACGCCATCGCCTGTTTCGGCCCGGAACGCTGCATGTTCGAAAGCAACTTCCCGGTCGACCGCGCCTCGATCGGCTACGCCGTCCTGTGGAACGGCCTGAAGAAGATCGCCGCCGACTACGACGAGGCCGCGCGGGCGGCGCTGTTCAGCGGCACCACCCGGCGCGTCTACCGGCTCTGATCGCGTCGGCGTCAGCCGTGCTGGCGTCAGCCGTGATGGCCGCCGGCATGGCCACGGAAGTTTGATTCCGCGAAGGCCCGGACCTCGGCGCGGGCGACGACGTGGTGATGCACCTCGTCCGGCCCGTCGGCCAGCCGCAGGACCCGCTGCCGGGTATACATGTTCGACAGCGGCGACCATTGCGAGACGCCGGTGGCGCCATGCACCTGCATGGCCTGGTCGATGATCTCGGCGGCCTTCTCGGGCACCATGGCCTTGACCATGCTGACCCAGACGCGGGCTTCCTTGTTGCCCAGCACGTCCATGGCCTTGGCCGCCTTCAGCACCATCAGGCGCATGGCCTCGATCTCGATGCGGGCGCGGGAGACCAGCTCCATGTTCTTGCCGAGATCGATGATCTTCTTGCCGAAAGCCTCGCGCGAGGTCGCGCGCTGCAGCAGCAGGTCCAGCGCCTTCTCGGCCTGGCCGATCGAGCGCATGCAGTGATGGATGCGGCCAGGGCCGAGGCGCACCTGGCTGATCTCGAAGCCGCGGCCCTCGCCCCAGAGGATGTTTTCCTTCGGCACGCGCACGTTCTCGAGCTTGATGTGCATGTGGCCGTGCGGCGCGTCGTCATGGCCGAACACGCACATCGGCCCGACGATGTCGACGCCTGCTGTGTCCAGCGGCACCAGGATCTGCGACTGCTGGCGGAATTTCTCGGCGTCGGGACTGGTCTTGACCATGCAGATCATGATCTTGCAGCGCGGGTCGCCGGCGCCGGAGATGTAGTATTTCTCGCCGTTGATGACCCACTCGTCGCCCTCCAGCACCGCCGTGGTGGCGATGTTCTTGGCATCCGACGAGGCGACGTCGGGCTCGGTCATGCCGAAGCAGGAGCGGATCTCGCCGGCGAGCAGCGGCTTCAGCCACTTCTCCTTCTGCTCGGGCGTGCCGACCCGCTCCAGCACCTCCATGTTGCCGGTATCGGGCGCCGAGCAGTTCAGCGTCTCCGAGGCCAGCGAGTTCTTGCCCAGCTCGGCCGCGATATAGGCGTAGTCCAGGTTGGGAAGGCCCTCGCCGGTCTCGGCGTTGGGCAGGAAGAAGTTCCAGAGGCCGGCCTCCCGGGCTTTCCTCTTCGCGCCTTCCAGCAACTCCAACTGGCCCGGCGCGTAGCTCCAGCGGTCCGCGCGGCCTTCGCCCAGTCGGTAATACTCCTCGGTGATCGGATCGACATTCTCGACGATATGCCGGATCACCGCTTCCAGCAGTGGCTTGGTCTTCTCCGACATCCGCAGGTCGTTGAGTTCGCTGTCGACGGCTTCCTGCCGCATGGGTCGTACCTCCTCGGGTTATCAGTTCGTGATGATGAAACGGGTGCCGCAGACGCTGATCTGGCCGTCGGCGGTGCGGCAATCATGGGCTTCGGCCTGGGCAAGCAGGCGGTCAGGGTCGGTCGCGCGAACCACCACGCCGCCAAGGCCCGGGCCGCGCCCGTCTGTCGCCTCGACGAAGCGCAGTTCGGCATTCGCCAGGCGAACCGTCGGCGTGCCGTCACGCGGCTCGACCGGACTGTCCGCGACCCGGCCCCAGTGCTCGGCGAGCGCCACCGGGTCCGGTCCCTGCAGCTCGACCCCGGCGATGGCGTCGATCACGTCGGTCGCGACGGCCCCGGTCCAGCCGGACCCGCCGGCCGGCTCCCAATGGCCGGTCAGCTCGGCGCGGTCGTCCCAGTCGACCTCGAAGAACGCCGCGCCCATGTCGCGGGGATGGAGCTGCATCAGGCGATAGCTGCCGCGGTCGGCCTCCCAGGCGACGCGCACGCCGTTATCGGCGGCGCGCCGCCGGCAGGCATCCTGCTCGGCCGGCGTCGGCACCTGGCAGATCACCATGTAGCCGCCGTCGCCGCCGCGCCGCGCCAGATAGCGGCCGGCCGCCGTCTCGTCCCGGACCGGCGCCACCACTTCCAGGAACTGCGAGCCGACGGGCAGCAGCACGTTCTCCAGCCCGAACCTGGCCACGCCCTCGTCGACGAAACAGGGTTTGATGGAGAATACGTCCATCAATCGCTGGCGCACGGGCGCCAGCTCGGCCGCGACCAGGCAGATCTGCCGGAGATGGATCGCCATCGCGCCCGCGTCCTAGCGGTTCTTCCACTGCGGCGGGCGCTTCTCGACGAAGGCGTTGACCCCCTCGGCGAAGTCCTCGGTCTGGCGCAGGTCGGCCAACACCGGACCGCTGATGGCGAGGCCGTCGCCGGTGCGTTCGAGCTCGTCGAGCTTGGCCAGCACGCGCATGGTCGCCTTGACCGACGACGGCGAGTTGCCGGCGATCTCTCGCGCCTTCGCCATGGCCGCGTCCATCAGCCCGGCCGCCGGCACCACCTGGTTGGCGATGCCCAACTCCTTCGCTTCCGCCGCGCCGACATGCCGGCCGGTCAGCATCAGTTCGATCGCCGCCTTGCGGCCGATCTGCCGGCTGAGGCGCTGCACGCCGCCGGCGCCGGCGAAGAAGCCAACCTTGACCTCGGGCAGCGCGAAGGTGGCGGTGTCGGCGGCGACGATGATGTCGCAGGCGAGCGCCGTCTCCATGCCGCCGCCCATGGCAAAGCCGTTCACCGCGGCAATGATCGGCTTCTCCCGGTCGAGCCGGTTGGCGAGCCCGGCGAAACCGCTCGCCGGCGGCTGCATGGTGCCACCGGAGGCGGTGTATTTCAGGTCGTTGCCGGCCGAGAAGGCCTTGTCGCCGGCGCCGGTCAGCACCGCCACCCACAGGTCCTGGTCGGCGGCGAAGTCGTTCCAGATCCGGTCCAGTTCGTGGTGCATCGGCGGATGCATGGCGTTGTAGACCTTGGGCCGGTTCAGCGTCACCGTCAGGATGTTGCCGTCGCGCGCGGTCTCGACGAATTCATAGCTCGACATGGTGTCTCTCCCACTCTTTGAAAACGTACCCGGTCAGGCGGCGCCGGTCTTCAGGCCGCCCTTGTCGATATCGACGAAACGGCCGCCGCCCGCGGCCAGCGCCTTCAGCGTCGCGGCCGGCGTTACCCGGTCGTCCTGGGCCGCGAGCCGCTCGATCCTGGCCAGCACCGCCGGCGCGCCGACCATGTCGCCATAGAACATCGGGCCGCCCTTGTCCGCCGGCCAGCCGTAGCCGTTCAGCCAGACGATGTCGATGTCGGATGGCCGCTGCGCCTTGCCCTCCTCCAGGATCTTCACGGCTTCGTTGATCATCGGATAGATGCAGGCCTCGATGATCTCCGGCTCGGACACCTCGGCGCCGGCCGCGACACCGGTGATCTCGCGGATAATGCCGGCCGTCACCTCGGACGGGCTCGGCCGGCGGTTCTCGTCGTAGTCGTAGTAGCCGGCGCCGGTCTTCTGGCCGCGGCGGTCGATCTCGCAGAGCGCGTCGCGGATCGGGTTCTGCGTTTTCGCGCCCTTGGACCAGCCGATGTCGAGGCCGGCCAGGTCCGACATCTGGAACGGCCCCATGCGAAAGCCGAAGGCGTTGACGGCGGCGTCGATCTCCCACGGCATCACGCCCTGATAGACCAGCCGCAGGGCCTGCATCTGCCGCTGATAGAGGATGCGGTTGCCGACGAAGCCGGGGCAGACGCCGACCAGCGCGGCGATCTTGTTGATGGTCCGCGCCATGTCCATGCAGGTCGCCACCACGTCGTCGGCGGTGTGGTCGGCGCGGACGATCTCCAGCAGCTTCATGACGTTGGCGGGCGAGAAGAAGTGCAGGCCGATCACGTCCCGTGGCCGCCCGGTCGCCGCCGCGATCTCGTCGATGTTCAGGCCCGAGGTGTTGGTCGCCAGGATCGCGCCGGGCTTGGCGATGCCGTCCAGCTCGGCGAAGACCTTCTTCTTCAGGTCCATGTTCTCGAACACGGCCTCGATGATCAGGTCGCAGTCGGCCAGCGCCGACATCGACAGCGCGCCGGTGGCGCGGCCCATGCGCAGGTCGACCTCCTCGACCGGGAACCGGCCCTTGTCGGCGCTGCGCTGATAGTTGCCGCGCATGACCTTCAGGCCCCGGTCCAGCGCGTCCTGGGCCGTCTCGACGATGGTCACGGGCATGCCGGCGGTCAGGAAGTTCATCGAGATGCCGCCGCCCATGGTGCCGGCGCCGATCACGCCGACCTTGGCGACCGGCCGGCGCGCCGTGTTCTCGGGCAGCCCCGGGATCACCCAGGCCTGGCGGCCGGCGGCGGCGATATAGTCCGCGATCTCCTGTTGCGTGGGCGTGGCGGTCATGTCTCGGGCTCCTTCAACGGTTGGGGTCCAGCGCGGCCGCCAGGCAGTCGGCGCGCAGCCGGCGGCGGTCGAGCTTGTCGGTGGCGCCGCGCGGCAGCGGCCGGTCCAGGAACCAGATATGTTCCGGAATCTTGAACGGCGCAATATGCCCGGCCAGGAAATCCCGCAATGCGGCGGCATCGAGCGCGGCGCCATCGTGGAGCTGCACCGCGGCGCCGACGGCCTCGCCCAGCCGCCCGTCGGGCACCGCGAACACACCGGCCTCGATGACATCGGCATGGCGGTGGATCGCCGCCTCGACGTCCAGGCAGGCGATGTTCTCGCCACCCCGGATGATGATGTTCTTCTTGCGGTCGACGATGGTGACGAAGCCGTCGTCGTCCAGCGTCGCCAGGTCGCCGGTGAACAGCCAGCCGTCCCACAGCACCGCGGCCGTGGCCTCGGGGTCGTTCAGGTAGCCGCGCATGTTGGCCGGGCTCTTGACCACCAGCTCGCCGACCGTGCCGTTCGGCACGGCCGCGCCGTCATCGTCGACGATCTTCATGTCCTGCAACGGCGGCAGCAGGCGCCCGGCGGCGCCCGGCCGAGCGAGATAATCGGGCCCCGAGAGCGTCAGGCCCAGCGCGTTGGTCTCGGTCATGCCCCAGCCCGAGGCGATGACCGAGCGCGGGAACGCCGCCGCCAGCTCGGCCACCTGCGGCGGCGGCCGCTTGGCGCCGCCGGCGCCGAGATATTCCAAGGACGGCATCTCGGCCGAGAGCCGCCGCGCCGCCAGCATCAGGTCGGCCGACTGGGTCGGCACGCCGACGAAGCGGCTGACCTGCTCGCGCTGAATGACGCGCACGGCCTCCTCGGCGTCCCATTTGCGCAGCAGGACGTTGCGGGCGCCCAGTGGAATCGACTGCAGCCATAAGGGATGCGTGGCGGTCACGTGGAACAGCGGCGTCGCGATCAGCACGACCGGCGGCTTCGGCGCGTCGCCGCCCGGCAGGCCGAGCGAGGCGTCCTGCAGCAGCCGGGCCATCTCGCCGCCCATCAGCCAGGAATAGACCGCCGAGATGGCGCCGCGATGGGTCAGGACCACGCCCTTCGGACGCCCGGTCGAGCCCGAGGAATACATCACCGCGAAATCGGCGTCCGGCGCGATGGCGGCATCGGGCCAGGACGCCTCGGCCCGCCGGCCGAGAAGCTCGGAAAAGCACCACGCCGCGCCGGCCTCGCCGTCACGGACCCCGACCAGCCGGACGCCGCGCGCCGCGGCGAACCCGGCGATCCGTTCATGCCGGGGGCCGTCGGCGAAGACCAGCCCGGCGCCGCAATCGTCGAGCGCGTATGCCAGCTCCTCGGCCGTCCACCAGGCGTTGACGAACACCACCACCGCCCCGGCCGAGGCGACCGCCATCATCAGCAGCAGCAGTTCGGGATAGTTGCGCATGGCGATGGCGACCCGGTCGCCGGGCCTGACGCCGAGCTCGTCGGTCAGCAGCCGGGCCACGCGGTTGGTGTCGCGGATGAAGTCCGCGTACGACCAGCGCTCGTCCCGATAGACGACGAAATCGCCACCGTCGTGCCGGCTCGCGCTCTCGCGGAGCATCTCGCGCAGGTTGCCGGGCGCGTTCGCGAAAACCCGGAACCGCACGCCGCCGATCACCGCGTCCTCGACGGCGAACCGCGGATCGGCACGCATGACCTGCGCGGCCGCGTCAGCAACAGTCGTTACGGTCATGCCACTCGTCCCCGACGACCCCCGGCGCGTCGATCGCGTTGCGCCGCCCGGCCATTATGGCATGACGGAACCGGTTCGGCGTCCGGCGGTCAGCGCCGATTCCGGCAAGGATACCCGTATCGCTCAGGCGAAATCGATCTCGACGGCGCCCAGCGCGCCGAAATCGGCCCTGACACGGTCGCCCGGCCGGACCGGGTCGAGGCCGGTGCAGGTGCCGGTCGAGACGCGGATGCCCCGCGTCAGGCCCCGGCCGCGTTTCGACTGCCGGTTCGCCAGCCAGGCCATCACGTTGACCGGGTCGCCGAGCGCCCGGGCCCCGTCGCCGTCACCGGCGGCGCGCCCGTTGACGGACATCGCCACCCGGTGCGCGGTCAGATCCATGTCGGGCCGGACCGGCGTCCAGGCGCCGACGACCAGCGCGATGTTGGCGCCGCTGTCGGCGGTGACGAGATAGCGGCCCTTGCCGGCGAGGCCGCCGGCGATGCGCGTGCCCACGACCTCGATGGCGCCGGCGACGGCGTCGATCGCCGCGACGACCTCGGCCCGGTCATAGGCCGCCGCGCGCGCCGGCAGGTCGCGGCCGAGCCGGAAGGCGAACTCGCCCTCGACCGCCGGTGTCTGGGCCGGCGCGATGGCGATGCGGGCCGGACTCTCGTGCAGATACGGCGCCGGCACCGGACAGGAACCGGGCTCGGACGTGCCGAGCACGCGCTGGGCCTCGCGGCTGGTGGAGCCGACCTTGAAGGCGCGGACCGGATGCCCCAGCAGGCGGATGACCTCGTCCTGGACGGCATAGGCGTCCGGCATGCTCGCCGGTTCGACGACGTCTTCGCGGGCAACCACGTCGCCGTTCTCGCGCGCCGTCGAAAGACGCCTCGCCAGGTCGCTCATGCCCGACCGCCCGTCGCGGTACTGTTCAAGAATGGCCTTGCCAGCCCGCTCCCTCAGACGGCGAGCGGCGGTTGGGTCGGCCAGTCGGCGTCCCGCTGATAGGCCATGCCGGCCTGGAACAGGCGGGCCTCGTCCAGATGCCGGCCGACGAGCTGGAAGCCGACGGGCGCGCCCGCGGCATCGAGGCCGCCCGGCAGGATGAGCGCCGGGCTGCCCGTCAGGTCCTGCGGGCTGGTGTAGGTGACGATACGGGTCAGGCCGTCCGGTTCCTCGCACAGTGCCAGGAAGTCCGCGGTGCTGGGCACCGGCGACCACATGATCGGCGCGATGAACACGTCGACCGGCGCCAGCATCGCGGCGAAGGCGCCGGCGAATTCGCGGCGCGCGATGGTCGCGCGGGCATAGTCGACGCCGGCCGCGGCCTGGCCGCCGTCGAGGAAGCCCCGGTAGGCCGGGCTGTAATCGTCCTGGCGTTCCGGATAGGTCGCGGCATGCGCGATCGCGGCCTCAACGGCGCAGAGCGTGCCCCACAGGGCGACGGCCTCGGTGCTGTCGGGCATGCTGACCGGCACGATCTCGGCGCCCCGCGCCTTCAGGATTTCGAGGCCGCGCGTGATCGCGGCGGTGACCGGGGCGTCGATGGTGTCGCTGCAATAGCGTTCGTCATAGCCGACGCGCAGGCCCGAGACGCCGTCATCGATGGTGGCGAGATAGTCGGGCGCGGCGCCGGGCAGGCTGGTGGGATCGTTCGGGTCCTGGCCGGCGATGGCGCCGAGCATGGCGGCGGCGTCCTCGACCCGCCGCGTCATCGGCCCGACATGGTCGAGCGTGTCCGAGAGCGGGAACACGCCATGCCGGCTGACCCGGCCCCAGGTCGGTTTCAGGCCGACCAGGTGGTGCGTGTAGCAGGGGAAGCGGATCGAGCCGCCGGTGTCCGAGCCGAGCGAGCCGAAGCAGAGCCCGGCCGCCGTGGCCGCGCCCGAGCCACTGGACGACGCGCCGCACCAGAGATCGGCGTTCCACGGGTTCACCGGCGGGGCGACGTCGGGATGGTGCAGCGCCAGCGCGCCCTCGGTCAGTTGCAGCTTGCCCAGGATCACGGCGCCGGCGTCGCGAAGCCGCCG
This sequence comes from Alphaproteobacteria bacterium, assembly GCA_028281075.1. GTDB lineage: Bacteria > Pseudomonadota > Alphaproteobacteria > JANQKO01. Next base: position 16,676 of record JANQKO010000028.1, read on the forward strand.
CACCACGGTAGCATCGGCGCGGGCGACCCGGTCCTTGAAGCCGGGTATGCCGGCCATGGTCGGCACGCCCTCGCTGTCGCAGAGATCCTTCACCGCCAGCGGCACGCCGTGCAGCGGCCCGCGGACGTCGCCGGACGCGATCTCGGTCTCGGCCTGCCTGGCCTCGGCCAGCGCCTGGTCGGCCATCACCGTGGCGTAGCTTTTGATGGCGGGATCGAGCGCGGCGATGCGCGCCAGCATCGCCTCGGTCAGCGCCACCGGCGACATCTCCTTGGCCGCGAGCCCGCGGCCCGTCTCCACCAAACCCGCCAGGCCCAATTCGGAATGCGTCATGGTTTCCTCCCTCGTTCACGTTGGCTGTCATGCGTCCGCCGGTGTCGATGCATGCGGAAGACCGGCCTCTCAACCCAGGACATGTCGGCGGTCGCCGGCCTCATCGGCCAGCAGTTCCGCGATCGACCGCCGCTTCGACATGACCTGCAGGCTTAGATCCTCGATACTGATCCGCCGCGCCATGGCGCCGCGTTGCAGCAACCGATAGGCCTCGCCTTCGCTGAGCTGGCCCTGCCGCATCAAATGGATGACCGCCGAGACGACCTTGCGGCGCAGGCGCACGCGTTCTTCCGCCGCCCGCAGGCGCAGATGCGTTTCCCTTAGCGCCGCGAACTGGTGCATGGCGATGGCCAGGCAGGAATAGACACCGGTGCGCCGGATCGGCTTGGTCAGGTAGGCCGACGGCTGGCGGCTCAACAGCGCCTCGAGGCGGCTCGGCGCCTCGAAGCCGATCAGCGCGATGCTGGGAATGGCGTAAGGCTGCCGGTCGTCGTCCTCGTCCGGCCGGCTGGCCAGGCTGTCGGCGTCGAAGAAGAACACGTCGGCATCGGCCGGCAGCGGCATCGGCCGTTCATCGGCCGTGGTGACACGAAGCCCGAGCTGTTCGAGTTGGTTCCGCAACACCGTGCGGTCGGCGCCGGCGGCATGCTCGATCAGCGCATGCAGGCCACGGAACGAGGGAATGCGGTTGCGCTTCATCGCACCACCCTGAGCCGCGGTCCGGTCCGGTCGCGGGACCGGTCCCGCATCGCCGCGCCGGCCAGCGCGTCGACATCGAGCCAGGCGAGGTAGGGGTCCGGCTTCACCGGCGCGTCGGCGGCCTCGACGATGTCGAAGCGAAAGCCGCTTCGCGAACGGGCGAGACGCGGCGTCAGGTAGCAGTGGTTGGTCTCGCGATCGACGGTGACCTTGCCCTGCGGCGCGTCGACGGTCTCGCCGTAGACGGCGTTGCGCACCGCGTGCACGTCGGCGCGGCCGGCGCGGCGAATGGCGCGGGCCAGCAGGATGCCGCAGAGATAGGCGGCCTCGGCATCGACCGCGGGCAGGGCGCCGGAACCGAACCTGGCCTGGTACCGGCGCACGAAATCGCGGTTGGCCGGCGTGTCGATGCTGGCGAAATAGACCGACGAGCTCAGATGGCCGACCGACGCGGCCGCGCCGATCATGCGCAGTTCCGGCTCGCTGAGGCTGCAACTCAACACCGGCGCCGCGCCATCGTCGCCGATGCCGGCGCGCTGCCGGGCCTCGCGAAGCTTGCGGTGAAACAGATAGCTGGCCTCGCCGACAAGCGTGTTGAAGATCGCCGGCGGCCGCTTGTCGACGATCTCCCGCAC
>JANQKO010000037.1 GCA_028281075.1 Alphaproteobacteria bacterium
CCACCCGGCCACCCTACGCCAGTATCCTATGGGTGGCCGGGTGGGGGAGCGGGCCGGCAAGGCCATCATCAAGCGGACTCTGACGCCGCGCCAGCCAGACCACCAAGGCCGCCCATGAACCACGATTGGCGGGACCTGTCGCAGGACGCGCTGGACCGGGCCTACGACCAGGCCGCCTACGCGCCGAACATGGCGCAGGTGCTGGCGCGCTTCGGCGCCAACAGCGCGCTCGTCCGCCGGCGCCTTGGCCGGCCGCGCCGCCTGGCCTATGGCGAGGGCACGAAGGAAGCACTCGACGTGTTCCGGACGGCGGCGGCGGACGCGCCCGTGCTGGTGTTCATCCATGGCGGCGCCTGGCGCGCCGGCGCCGCCGCCGACTATGCCTTCCTGGCCGAGATGTTCGTGCGCGCCGGTATCGTCCTGGTGATCCCGGATTTCGACTGGGTGCAGGACCGGGACGGCGACCTGCGGCCGCTCGCCGACCAGGTACAGCGGGCGATCGCCTGGACGCACCGGCATGCCGCCGGCCTGGGCGCCGACCCGGACCGGCTCTATCTCGCCGCCCATTCCTCCGGCGCCCATCTGGCCGGCGTCGCGCTGACCTGCGACTGGCATGCCGGCCACCGCGCCCCGCGGGACCTGGTCAAGGGCGCGCTGCTGTGCGGCGGGATCTACGACCTGGCGCCGGTCCGGCGGTCCGCCCGCGGCGGCTATGTCGCCATCAGCGACGACATCGAACGGGAACTCAGCCCGATCCGGCATGCGGGCCGCATCTCCACGCCGCTGGTCCTGGCCCACGGCACGCTGGAGACGCCCGAGTTCCAGCGGCAGACCCGGGAATTCGCCGCCGCGCTCGACGGACGGGGCCGGCCGGTCGAGACCATCGTGGCGGAACACTACAATCATTTCGAGATCCTGGAGACGCTGGCCAATCCCGTCGGCCTGCTCGGCGACGCGGCGCTGCGCCTGGTCGGCCTTGCCGCGCCGCCGCCGTCGCTTTGACAACCGCCCCGACCCGTGAAATGGTCTGGGGACCCATTCTTTCCTGAGTTGTCCCGGGCGTGTTGTCCCCGGCGAGCTGTTCCGTGCGAGTGGTCCCATGGCCGAGGAAATCCTGACATTCGACGAGGTCATGACCCGCTTCAACGCGGAGACGATCTATGACGGCCTCAGCTTCTCGGTCCGGCCCGGTGAATTCCTCTGCATCCTCGGCCCCAGCGGCTGCGGCAAGTCGACGTCGCTGCGCCTGATGGGCGACCTGCTGGACGTGCAGGGCGGCACGGTCACCGTCGCCGGCCTGCCGCCCGAACGCGGCTGGGACCAGCTTGCCTATGTCTTCCAGTCGCCGCGGCTGGTGCCCTGGCGGACGGCGCTGGGGAACGTCATGCTGGGCATGGAGCTGCGCTTCGACGACCGGCCGAAGCGGGAGATGGAGGAGGCGGCGCGGCGGCTGCTGGCCCTGGTCGGCCTGCAGCGCGATACGGACAAGTATCCGGCCATGCTGTCGGGCGGCGAGCGGCAGCGAGTGGCCATCGCGCGCGCGCTCTCGGTCGACCCGAAGATCATTCTGATGGACGAGCCGTTCTCCGCCCTCGACCTGAACACGCGGCGGCGCATGCGGGCCGAGATCATCCGGATCTGGCAGGAGACCGGCAAGACCGTGGTCTTCGTCACGCACGACATCGAGGAAGCCCTGGTGCTGGCGGACCGCATCCTGCTGCTGTCGAACAAGCCGACCAGCGTGCTGGAAACCATCGTCCTGGCGGACGCGCGGCCGCGCGACCTGGACGGCTCGGCCGTGCTGAACGAGCACAAGAACCATCTGATCTCGCTCTTCCGCACGCTGGAAGACGCCGGAAAGGAGGTGGCCACCTGACCGGCGCGGCAAGCGGCAGGCATCGCCGCGCGCGCCTGACGATGCCGCGACCGGGCCGGTCCCGCCACGACGACCGGCCGGCGGCGGCATCGTCGAACAGTCGACCATGACGCAAACCAGAAGGGAGGTAGTCCAATGTCGTTTCGCAAGATCCTGGGAGCGGTCGCGGCCGTGGCGCTGCTGGCGGCCACGTCGGCCGGCGCCAAGGAGAAGCTCAGCTATGCCTATCTCGCCGACCCGGCGCTGGAAGGCATCCTCTATGCCATCAAGTCGGGCAAGGTGACCTCGGACCTGATCGACATCGAGGCCAGCGCGCTGCAGATCCCGGCGCTGATCTCCTCGACCCCGGCGAAGAAATACGACGTGATCATGAACGCCGTGATGGCGATCCCGTTCGCGAAACGGCGGGGGCTGGACCTGGTCGTCCTCTCGACCGCTTTGCGCTCGGCCGAAGGGCGGCTGGGCGCCGGCGTCTGGGTCAAGAAGGACAGCCCCTACCGGACGCTCGCGGACCTGAAGGGCAAGAAGATCGGCAGCTATTCGCTGCGCGCCACCGGCACGACCTGGATCCGCATCGCGCTGTGGAAGAAGCACGGCATCAACGTCTCCTACAAGGGCGGCGATTTCAACTGGGTCGAGATGCCGGCCCCGACGCTGCTGACGGCGCTGGAAGCCGAGAACGTCGATGCCGCGACGCTGATCCACAGCCAGGCCTTCAAGGCGCACGGCAGCGGTGGCTACCGCGTGCTCGCCTGGACCAACCAGGACATCCGGGAGCTGTTCGGCATCGATTCCGTCTCGGCCGTGAACGTGACCTATCCGGAGAAGCTGGCGGAACGCCCGGCGGCGTTCAAGGAGTTCAACCGGATGCTGCACGAATCGGTGCGCTACGCCGTGGCCAACCCCGACGAAGTCGGCGCGGCGATCGCCCAATCGACCGCGAAGGTGCCGCCGGACTACTTCGAGGCCTGGCTGAACGACTATGCCTACTTCCCTGGCGCGGTCAGCGACGCGGACAAGCAGGCCATGACGCTGATCTGGACCATGGCCAAGGAGATGGGCGTCCTGAAGAAGGTGCCCGACGTCGAGCAGGTGATCTGGGAGCACGCGACGACCGAGTAGGCCGGCGCCGGCATCCCGCCCATGTCACCGCCCCCGGCCGCGACCGCGCGGCGCCGTGCCCGCCTTGCCGGGCACGGCTTCGTGGTCGCCTTCATCGGCGTCTGGGCGCTCTACGGCATGACGGTGGACAGCTATGTCCTGCCGGGACCGGATGCCGTCGCGCTGCGCCTCGTCCGCATGTTCGGCGACGTCTACGAGGTCCAGCATATGCTCTATTCCTTCGGGCATATCGTCTCGGCGGTGGCGATCTCCTTCGTCATCGGCAGCGCGCTGGCCTTCCTGGCCCACTATGTCGGGATCTGCCGGCTGGCCGTGCACGGCCGGCTCAGCCCCTTCCTCAACTCCTTCTCCGGCATCGGCTGGACCTTCCTGGCGATCATCTGGTTCGGCATCTCCGACGTCACCGTGGTCTTCGTCATCTCGATGGTGCTGATCCCGTTCGCGATCATCAACATGCGCGAGGGGCTGGCGAATCTCGACGCCGAGCGGATCGAGATGGCGGCGAGCTTCACCCGCTCGGGCTGGCGCCGCTTCCGGCTGGTCATCCTGCCGTCGCTCTATCCGTTCATTTTCGCGACCATCCGGATCAGCTTCGGCGTCGCCTGGAAGGTGGCGCTGACGGCCGAGCTGTTCGGCGGCAACACGGGCCTGGGCTATCTGCTGAACCTGGCGCGCCAGGATTTCGACATGCCGCTGGTGCTGGCGGTCATCATCGTCATCATCGGCTTCGTCTATGCCACCGACCGGTTCCTGTTCGCGCCGGTCCAGGCCGCGCTCGCGAGGCATCATGGCGCGGTCTGACGAACGGGGCGGGGGAAATACGGCCCGGCGGCGCGCCGCCGCGCGCGTCGTCGCGGAGGGCCTGCTGCTGCTCGCCGTGCTGGGATGGTGGCTGCTGTCGCGCACCATGCCCGACTTCATCATGCCCGGTCCGGCGGCGGTCGCGTTGCAGATCTGGACGCTGTTCACCGACCCGGCCTATCTGCAGCATGTCGCGGTCAGCACCATACGCGTGATCCTGGCCGTCGTGCTGGCGGTCCTGCTGGGCACGCTGCTGGCGTTCCTGCCGCGCTGGCTGCCGGTGACGGAGGTGATCGTGCACGAACGCATCCGGCCGCTGCTCAACTCCTTTCCGTCGGTCGGCTGGGCGATCCTGGCGGTCATCTGGTTCGGGCCGTCGCACGGCACGATCGTCTTCGTCATGGTCATGATCCTGACGCCGTTCTGCCTGATCAACGTCTCCGAAGGCATCCGCGAGCTCGACGCCGAGCTGCTGGAGATGGCGCGCAGCTTCACGCGGCGGCGCCTGGCGGTCCTGCGCAAGGTCACCCTGCCGCTGCTGGTGCCCTATTTCGTCTCGGCGCTGCGCATCGCCTACGGTGTCGGCTGGAAGATCGCGCTGGTCGCCGAGCTGTTCGGCACCGAGAGCGGCCTCGGCTTCCTGCTGCAGCAGGCCCAGTCGGTCGCCGACGCCACGACCGTGTTCGCCACCTGCTTCGCCATCGTGCTGATCTTCTGGATCGGCGAGAAGCTGATCATCGACCCCCTGTCACGGCGCTTCAGCCATGAACGGACCTGAGAGACCGGTTGAAAACGGGCCCGCCGGCCCGCGCCTCGCACACCTGGGATAAGGAGACCCGCCATGCCGGCCATCAAGACCGAACGCATCCTCGGCAACCCCGCGATCGCCGTCGACCATGCCGGCGAAGGGGAGCTGCTGGTGTTCCTGCACGGCATCGGCGGCAACCGGACGAACTGGACGGAGCAGGTCGAGCTGTTCGCCGGGACCTGCCACGCGGTGGCCTGGGACGCGCGCGGCTATGGCGACAGCGACGACTATGACGGCCCCCTCGACTTCAGCGATTTCTCCCGCGACCTGAACGGGCTGCTGGACCATTTCGGCGCCGAGACGGCGCATATCTGCGGCCTGTCCATGGGCGGACGGATCGCGCAGGACTTCCATGCCCTGTTTCCCGGACGGGTGAAGACCCTGACCCTGGTCGCGACCTTCTCCGGCTTCCGGAACTTCTCCGACGCGGACAAGCAGCGCTTCATCGACCTGCGGCGCAAGCCGCTCGTCGAGGAGGGCAAGGAGCCGAAGGACATCGCGCCCGTGGTCGCCCGGACCCTGATCGGCCCGCATGCCACCGAGGCGCATTACCAGCGCCTGGTGCGGAGCATGGAGAAGCTGCACAAGGAGAGCTACATCAAGACGGTCGAGGCAACGACGATGTACGACCGCACGCCGGACCTCGGCGGCATCGCGGTGCCCACGCTGCTGATCTACGGCGAGAATGACGGCCTGACGAAGCCGGACATCGGGCTTGCCATGGCCAGCCAGATCAAGGACAGCGAGTATGTCCTGGTCCCGCGTTCAGGCCACCTGATCAACATCGAGGAGCCGGCGCTGTTCAACGCCGCGCTGATGGCGTTCCTGAAAAAGCATATGGGCTGACCGGGCCGGCCGCCGCGCGCCCTGCCTAGCCTGCATTTCTCACCGCCATCATGGTCTGCGCAGCGCTCCTGCCCTGTCGGCGGCACGGCGCCGCCCGAAGGGTCGCGCGCAGGCGCCCGCCCGCGGCGTCGCGGACCTCAACCGTAGTCCCACTACGCTTTTCGGCCCGCTCCTGGCGGAGCGGGCGCCTGTGCGCGACGCAGACCGTGATGGTGGGGAGAAAGGCGGG
>JANQKO010000098.1 GCA_028281075.1 Alphaproteobacteria bacterium
GGCTGCCGGTGACGTTGGGCGGCGGAATGACGATCGTGTAGGGCCTGGCGTCGGGCCGCCGGCCGCATTCGAAGGCGCCGGCGGCTTCCCAGTCGGCGTAGGTCCGCTCCTCGACGTCGCGCGGACGATAGGTCTTGTCCAGCATCGCTGAACCCTTCTTCAAGAAATCGGATGGTGTCGCGTCACCTTGCCGGGAAACGCGGACGGCCGTTCCGGTCGCTGCCGGTTGGGCGGGTGCTACGGCTTGTCGGCCCGGCCGGCGATCTTCGAGATTTCTTTCTCGACGAGCCGTTCTACCAAGGCCGGCAGATTGGCGTCCAGCCAGTCTTTCAACATCGGCCGCAGGAGCTCCTTGACCAGCTCCTCCAGCGTGCGGTTGCCGTTGCCCAGTTGCACGCCGCGGGTGGCCGATATCGTGCCGGCGAGCTCGGCCAGTGAACCGGTCGCCGCGGTCGCCTGCGGCGGCGAGACCAGGTCCGCGTCGCTCACCGTTTCGGCCGGCGGTGGCGCCAGCGCCTCGTCCGGCGCGAACGGGTCTTCCTCGGCGGGCGGCACCTCGTCCTCGTCGACGACCTCGGTCAACTCCAGGACATCGTCGTCCTCGTCCTCGGCAAGCTCCGCGACCGGTTCCGGTTCGGGCTCCGGCTCGAGTTCGGGCTCCGGTTCCGGTTCCGGTTCCGGTTCCGGCTCGGGATCAGGTTCGGTGGCGAGCTCCGGTTCGGGCTCCGGCTCGGGCGCGGGCTCCGGCTCGGCCGCCGCGGCTTCCGGCTCGGTCGCTTCCTGATCCTCCCCCTCCCCCTCCTTGTCGTCCTCGGAGATGATCCGACGGATCGACGCCAGGATTTCCTCCATGGTCGGTTCCTGTTGGGAGTCAGGATCCTGCTGCGCTTCTTGCTCGCTCATTACCAACCCTTGGACCGGCACTGCTGATGCGCCGCCCTGACCTGCATGGTTAACGAAGGTATACTTTCAAAACCATTAACAAGCCAGATCGTCGCGAGGCCGCCGATCCGCGATCATTCCGGCACGTCGGTCCCGAACCACTTGTTCCGGACCTCGTTCGCATGCCGGTTCGGGTCATGGAGCTCGACCGGCAACTCCAGTCTCCGGGCCGACAACTGGCCCATGGCCGCGATCAGACTGTAGGCGGCGACGTATTCGTCGCGCTCCGCGATGACCAGGTTGACCTGCGCGTCGAGCAACTCCTGCTCGGCGTCGAGCACGTCCAGCACCGTCCGGGCACCGACTTCCGACTCCTGCTGCACACCCTCGAGCGCGATCTCGTTCGCCCGCACCTCCTCGCGGAACGCCTCGATCTGCGAGGTCGCCGATTCCAGGACCTCCCAGGCCGAGGTTACGTCCTCGGTCACGCCGCGGCGCGACTGCTCGATCTCGACCCGCCGCTGGCTGCGCAGTTCCTTCGCCCGCCGGACGTCGCTGTAGACCGAGCCGGACTGGTAGAGCGGTACCGTGACCTGCGCCGTGACCGACTCGCTGCGAAAGCCGATATCCTCGGTCGAGGACTCGTCCGACCGGTCGACACGGCCGACCAGGCTGACCGACGGCAGCAGGCCGCCGACCGCGACCCGCACCGAATGCTTCGCCGCGTCCTCGTTACGCAACGCGGTCTCCAACTCGGGATTCTCGGTCAGGGCCAGGCTCAGCGCGTCCTGGACCGATCGCGGCATCTCCGGCAGCGGCGGCGCGGGCTGCAGGTCGCCGGGCGGCCGGCCGACGAAGTTCTCATAGTTGGCCGAGCTGGTGCCGAGGTCGCTCTCGGCGGCGATGCGGCCGGAAACCGCGCGCGACAGGCGCGCCTCGGCCTGGGCCACGTCGGTCCGGGTCACCTCGCCGACCTCGAACCGGTCCTGCGTCGCCTCGAGCTGGCGCTCCAGGACCCGCTGGTTGTTGGTGGTGAGCTGCACCCGGGCCTGATCCCGCAGCACGTTCATATAGGCGGTGATGGTGCCGAGCAGCACGTCCTGCTCGGTCGTGCGCAGGAAGGCCCGGTCGGCCAGAACCTCGCTTTCGGCCTGCCGGGTGCCGTAGACCGTGCGGCCGCCGCGATAGATCGGCTGCGTGAGCTGCAGCGATCCCGACAGCGGCGTCAGGTCCTGCTCCTCGCGGTTGTCGGTCTTCGCCCGCTCCAGTCCGGCGGAGCCCGTGACCGTGACGGTCGGGCGCCAGCCCGACAGCGCCCGCGGCACGTTCTCGTCGGTCTGCCGCAGCAGCGCCCGGGCCCGGTTCAGCGTCGGGTTGGCCTGGTAGGCCTCGGTCAGGGCGTCGATCATCGACTCCGCGTGGACGGGCGTCGCGCCCAGGACAGCGCAGAGGCCGACAACGGCGGTTGTGGCAAGCAGACGTCTCTTCAAGGAACTCTCCTGCGCTGGCCGGGTGGAGGAGCGGGCCGGCAACGTGATTCTCGACAGGACTCTTGGAACCGCATCCTAGTACAGCGACAATGTCGGGTCGATGTCCCGCGCCCAGGCATCGATCCCACCGCCAAGGTTGATCGCCGCAATGCCCGACTGCCGGAGCCATTGCGTGACCTGCATGCTGCGCATGCCGTGATGGCAAAGCACGACCAGCGGCGACCCGGTCGGCAGTTCGCCGACGCGGCCGGGCAGCTCGCCCATCGGAATATGCAGGCTGCCCTCGATCCGGCAGATCTCCCACTCCCAGCCTTCCCGCACGTCCAGCAGGCCGAACGGCGTGCCGTCCCGGCGCATCCGGTCCACGGCGGCGGCGTCGAGTTCGAGCGGCAGCGTGTCGCCGTCGGCGGTCATGTCGTCGGCCCCCGGCTAGAACGTGAAACCCGGCTCGGCCTCGAAGCCGGGCAGAAGCTTGACATGGGCGTCGAAACACGGGCGCCCGTCGACGACGTCGCCGTGACGCCGGTAGACCCAGGCCTGGCCGGTGCCGTCCGCCTGCCGCACCACGACCAGCCGGCCGTCGTCGGCGAGCTGCTGCTTCAGACCGTCGGGGAGACGCTCGACCGCCCCGTTCATGAAAATCACGTCATAGGGGCCCTGGTCGGGCAGCCCGTCGGCCAGCACGCCGGTCACGACGCCGGCATTGTCGACGTCGAGCTGGTTCAGCATTTCGTTGGCCTTGTCGGCCAGCGCAGGGTCGCTCTCCAACGCGACCACGCTGCCGGCCAACCGCGCCAGCACGGCCGTGGAGTAGCCCGTGGCGCAGCCGATATCGAGCACCACGTCCTGGTCCGACAGCGCCGCTTCCTGCAGCAGGCGCGCGAAGATCATCGGCTCCAGCAGGTAGCGGCCATCGCCGACCGGAATGTCCTCGTCGACATAGGCGACGCCGCGCAGGTTCTTCGGCACGAAGGGCTCGCGCGCGACGGCCAGCAGCGCGTCGGTCACACGCTCGTCCGTCACCTTGTTGGGCAGGATCTGCCCGTTGACCATGCTGACGCGGCGGCTGTCGGTATCGATCATGATCTGCTCGCGCTCCATTCAACGGCGCAAGTCTTATATGGCCAGCGCGCCGCCAAGACAACGCCCCGCGCCGCCGGTTCGCCGCCGGCCCGCGATTGGCGCATTGACCCGGACCCGGACGGCGGATTAAGTACAGGGCCGCCGGGACGCGCCTGTTCCGGCAATTTCTCCGGCGCGGTGGCGGAGTGGTTACGCAGAGGACTGCAAATCCTTTTACACCGGTTCGATTCCGGTCCGCGCCTCCAACCTATTTCTTCTTTAGTTTCAATGATTTATTGGCCGGTTGCCGATTTTGGCTTCCGGCTTTTTCAGCGGTCCTGTGTAATTTGTGTGTAATCGTGTCAGGAATTTCGGGCATTTTGCGCCCTAATTTGCCGGCGGCGGCGTTGACGTGCGGCGCATGCAGATTGACGTAGCGCATCACCATATCGAGCGTGCGATGCCCGGAGATTTTCTTGACCGTGGCGACGTCGACGCCTTCCTGTACCAGATTGGTGATGGCGGTCCGCCGGCAGGTATGCGGCGTGACCTGTTTGGGGTCGAGCCCGGCACGCTCGGCGATCCTGGCGAACGGCCGGTTGAAATTGACCTGATGACCGTTGCGACTGCGCTCGCTCGGAAACAGCCAGCCGTTGGTGTCGTCGCGCATTTCCCGTTCGCGGGCCAGCACGTCCAGTAGCTCTTGCGGCACGGGCTGCCAGCGAGCGCCGGCTTTGGCGTTGGGTATGAAGATGCGCAAGTTGGCCGCGTCGATGTGTTCAAACCGCATGGCGACGATTTCAGATGACCGGCAGCTAGTCGACAGTGCGACAAGGACAAACAGCCAAGCGTCGGGTGACTGGTCGCCGATGGCGGCCTGCAACAGCGCGTCGCATTCGCTGTCACTGAGCGCGCGCATATTGGTTTCCGGTTCGTCATACATGGAGATATGCGGCAGGCGCTTGAGCCCGCCTTGCGGCAAGCCGTGCTTGAACATGTGTCGCAGCGTCGCCAGTTGACGGTAGCCGGCGCTAAGCCGAGATCGCGGCGCTCGCTCTTGTAGCGCTGGATATCAAGCTCGCTGATCCGATCCACACGCTTGTTGTTGAAGTGCGGCACCAGCGCCATTTTCAGATGCCGTCGCTTGATCGCAAGGTTCTTGCCGCCGGAGCCTTCAAGGTCCGAGATGTAGCGTGCGGCGGCTTCCTTGAACTTCCAATGCGTCTTGCGCTTGCGCGACAGGTCGAGCCGTTCGGTTCGGGCGTCTGTGCGAAGCTTTTCGACCAGCGTTTCGCAGGTGGTTCGGGTGGTGCCTTCCGACGCCCGGCCAACGGTGCGGTGTATGCGCTGCCCGTCGATCATTAGGGAAACGTAAAAGCGGACGTCGCCGTCAGTAAGCTTCTGGGCTTTGATGCCGGCTTCGGTTATCTGCTGGCCCGGCTTGAGGCCGCGAATGGCGGCACGCGTTAAGCGCTAGAACTTTCTGGCCATCGCTATTTTTTGTCATCCGGCACCGGCCCGAGCAACCCACTTCCGGGCATCGGCGTACCGCCGAAGCCTAGGCCAGACGGAAAGAGGAAATTTGGGTTCGTTGGGTCGTTGGATCGCGGCTCGGGCGTGAGTAGGCTATCCAGGATGACGGCCGCAATGTCGTCATAAATGGATGTCGGGTTTTCGGTGTCGGCATCACGCAACATCCCGAGCGTTGCCATTGCGGCCACCGTGCCAGCATACCACCGGCTGCTTGGGGTCTCCACCAGTGGCTATTACGCGTGGCGTCATCATCGCCCGAGCCGGCGGACGCTCGACGACACGGCGCTGGAACAGCGGATCCGGGAGATCCACGCCATGTCCTATGGCACCTATGGCGCGCCGCGCATCCATGCCGAGCTACGCGAGGCCGGCATACAGGCCGCCCGCAAGCGCGTCGCCCGACTGATGCGCCGGGCCGGCCTTGCCGGCGTTAGCCGGCGCAAACGGATCAAGACGACCCTGCGCGACAAGCGGGCGCGTCCGGCGCCAGACCTGGTCACACGGAACTTCTCGGCCGACGCCGCGGACAGCCTGTGGGTCGCCGACATCACCTATGTGCCGACCCGAGCCGGTTTCCTCTACCTCGCGGTTGTCCTCGATGCCTTCAGTCGACGTATCGTCGGCTGGGCGATGGCGACCCATCTGCGCGCCGAGCTGGTGCTGGAAGCCCTCGACATGGCCCTGGCGCGGCGCCGGCCCGAGGCCGTCATCCACCACTCCGATCAGGGCGCCCAGTACACCTCCATCGCCTTCGGCCAGCGCTACAAGGCGATGGGCGTCCGTCCTTCCATGGGATCGGTCGGCGATGCGTATGATAACGCCATGGCCGAAAGCTTCTTCGCAACACTGGAATGCGAACTGATCGACCGGCACCGCTTCCGCGATCAAGCCGAGGCACGGCAGGCGGTCTTCCACTTCATCGAAGGCTGGTACAATTGAACCGCGCCGGGTTTGCCGGAGGCTTCAAACCTTGAGAGGTTGGAGCCATGACGACACGCTACTCCCCGGAAGTTCAGGCGCGGGCTGTCCGCCTGGTTATGGAGCATGAGGCGGACTACCCGTCTCAGTGGGCAGCGATTGAATCGATCGCCGAGAAGATCGCGTGCACGGCCGAGACGCTGCGCCGTTGGGTGCGGCGCGCGGCGCGGGATGCTGGCCAGCGAGCCGGTCCTACGACGGATCAGCTCGCACGGCTGAAGGCGCTGGAGCCCGAGAACCGCGAGCTTCGGCAGGCGAACGAGATCCTGCGTAAGGCGAGCGCATATTTTGCTCAGGCGGAGCTCGACCGCCGGTTCAAGCCATGATCGCCTTCATTGACGATCATCGTGGAGACTACAGGGTCGAGCCGATCTGCCGCGTGCTGCTGATCGCCCCGTCCACCTACTATGCCCACATCGCCCAGCAGGCCGACCCGTCATTGCTCTCTGACAGAGCCAAGCGGGACGCCGGGCTGAAGCCCGAGATCGAACGGGTCTGGCGAGAGAACTTCGAAGTCTACGGCGTACGCAAGGTGTGGCGCCAGCTGAATCGTGAAGGGATCGACGTCGCCCGATGCACGGTCGCGCGGCTGATGAACGATCTGGGCTTGGCCGGGGCCGTGCGCGGCAAGCCTGTGAAGACGACCAGGATCGACCCGGCTGCGTCCTGCCCGGAAGATCGGGTGAACCGCCAGTTCCAGGCCGAGAGGCCGAACGCGCTCTGGCTCTCCGACTTCACCTATGTCGCCACCTGGGCAGGCTTCGTCTACGTCGCCTTCGTTATCGACGCCTATGCGCGGCGGATCGTCGGCTGGCGGGTATCCTGGTCCATGGAGACCGGCTTCGTGCTGGATGCGCTGGAGCAGGCCCTCTACGACCGGCGCCCCGCCGAGGGCGACGGCCTCATCCACCACAGCGACCGCGGCGTCCAGTACATCTCGATCAAGTACACCGAGCGCCTGGCCGAGGCCGGGATCGAGCCCTCGGTCGGCAGCGTCGGCGACAGCTACGACAACGCGCTGGCGGAAAGCGTGATCGGGCTCTTCAAGACGGAAGTCATTCGCCGCAGGGGGCCATGGCGCAATCTCGACGCCGTCGAGTTCGCCACGCTCGAATGGGTCGACTGGTTCAATAACCGACGCCTGCTCGAGCCGATTGGAAACATCCCGCCCGCAGAGGCCGAAACACGCTACTATGCCCTATCCCGTGAGGACGCCATCGCCGCTTGACTCACACAAACCTGCCTCCGGCAAACCCGGCGCGGTTCAAAATTCTCGCCGAAGGCACTCGGCCATTGGCTATCTGTCACCAATCAACTACGAAAGGAAGAGCATCCCCCTTTGCGCAAATCCGTAACCGTCCACGAAAGTGGGGCAACTCCAATCATTCAATGTGTACGCCTATTTCTTTTGGAGACAGGCTGCCTTTAGCATGGCATATGATTGATTGGCATCGGAGTATTTGTCGGAGCTGGAGCCCGATGCATCGATGGATTCTCTTATTATACCAGTAATTATGGTAATGCTGTCTTCATTCCAGTTCGCTATGACATTAGATTCCAATATCAAAATTCTGGAAATGGTGGAAGTTTTGCTCGCAAAGGTCATGCGGCCGCAAGGATTATTTGCTGCGACTTGAACACTCAATGCGGCAAATTTGGAAACAAGGTCGTCAAGCAAGTTATCTAGCTTGGATACGCGCGTGGACGGCTTTGTGTAGCTGATGAAGGCGAAACTGATCTCCGTACCCGGTTCCGCTTGCCAGTGAACAATTCCCCATACGAGCAGCATCAAAAGCAGAAAGCCCACGATCCCGAGGCGGCCAAATTCACTAACGACGTCCCAAAGAGTTTTTTGTCCATCCATGACGCCCTCGCATTTGTCGTTATCATCGGACGTCTCTCAATTTAGCCGTGAAGCAGTTAAGCGCCTAGTTGCCGGAATTGCGATGAAGTGGCGGTGTCCGTCCGTTCTGGACCTTCAACCTTTATGACATCTGTCCGATAGCCCTATTCTATCTCGACTGCCTTCTTATGAAGTTGGGGGTGCCGAGTGGACAGGGACGAGAGTTTGGTGCTGTGTAAGCGTCGCGGGCAGGCCACGTTGTCAGTTGCTTGACGACAGTCACGCAGCCTTGTCGACGGCCCTTACGAAGTTCCAGGGTCACACCATCGACCGCATCGATGAGCCACTGCCCTGGAACTTCGCTGCAAATAGGGAACTCGCCCCGTAGCTCGCCTCAATAGCCCAGCGCCGTGGTCAACTCGCGACGCTTACTCTGAAGCTAAATGCAGACGGTTTGAATAACGCGCCGCGAAGCCCCAGAATATCGCAACTGCTGAGAGTGTGATAGCCCACTTAATGTTCCCTTATAATGAGAAAATGAGGCATGCTTTGACGCAAAAAGCAAAAGTCGCTGAGAACTCACAAAATTCGCCTACTCTCGATTTTTTAAAAAATCATTCGGCGCTCGCGGCAACTATAGGATATCTCTATCTGACCTTTATTGGAATGACACAGTCCTGGATGTTGTATTTTCAGTACCGTATCAACATTTTTGAGTTTTCGGAACTCAATGACTTTCTTCTAGCAGCCTTCCGTGATCCATTAGGTTGGCTGGCTGTCGCCATGTTTTTAGGGTATTTTGTGCTGGTCGGGCGACTTCTACCTACTCCACCGCGGCAATCAAAAATTGTTAGATTGTTCAAAATTATTTGCCTACTGGCGTTAGCCTTTCTCCCACTTTATTACAAACCTGTAATGGGGTTCCGTGCCGAAAGTATTGCATCAAAACCGCAAGTGTCGTTCACCCTCCGGCGTGGAGATCTAGTCATTCAGAATGAAACTCCAGCTAACTTCTTTCTTATTGGAGCCACGGAAAAGTTCGTGTTTGTATTCGATCGCACATCGGAGCGACCTATCGCTATACCTACTAACAATCTTGTCGCTATAGCTTTTGCAGAAGGACATTGCGGCGGGGAGTGTTCAAAGGATCGAACCATCAAGGAACGTCTGCGTATTTTCCTTGACCAACCCGCTGACCAGGAATCAGGAAACCAAGGGCAGTAGCGGCGTGCAACCGCATAGGATTGAACCGCTTGCCTACACTGGCACCCTACCGGACAAACCGTATCCATTATCGAGGCTTGGCGCGGGCCTGTGTAATTCCTGTGTAACTGTGCAGTGAATGTGTAAGGGAAATTGAGGGGCTTCGGGTAACAGGATTTTCCCGCTAACCGGCTGTCCTGCAACGGAAAATGCAGCTTATTGCCAGCGGTTGATATTTTGCCGGAAAGGACTGCAAATCCTTTTACACCGGTTCGATTCCGGTCCGCGCCTCCAACCTTCCACAGATCGCGATTGTCAGGTCGCGCCGTCGCGTCGGCGCCGCCCCCACCAGACCTCGAGCCGTCGGCGCCAGCGGCGGACGATCGGCAGGTCATAGGACAGAACCATCAGGCCGAGCGGGATCATCCAGAAGCCGAGGATCGGCAGAAATCCGAGAATCCCGCCGAGCAGCAGCAATATGCCGACGATCACGCGGAGGATCCGCGGCATTTGCGCCAGGCGTGTCCTGGCCCGTGAAAAATACGCGTTCCGGTTCAACGATCCCGCGGCCCCGATGGCCGTTCCACCCACCGGCGAAACGGCCGCAGAGCCTCGAACGAAGGCCCCGGGCTGTCAATGCTCGCCGTCGGATTTTCCGTGATCGATTTGTGCCCTGATTTATAAAGAAATTGTATTATATCGTTATGACTGCTGGGAATTATTCATCTCGATGACGGCGTTGTCAGGCCAGATCGGGCGGCGTGTAGTAATCGCTGGCGACCAGCAGGTCGGCGATGCGGCAACTGCCCATGATCCCGTA
Source organism: Alphaproteobacteria bacterium (assembly GCA_028281075.1). Taxonomy (GTDB): domain Bacteria; phylum Pseudomonadota; class Alphaproteobacteria; genus JANQKO01. The sequence continues at coordinate 9,812 of JANQKO010000098.1, forward strand.
GGCCGGTTGCCAGCGGGGTTCCTGGTTGAGGTAGGAGGCCGGGTCGCGCCGGATCAGATCCACGATCGCATCGCCGACGATCGCCGCGCCGACCGGCCCCAGGCGCGCGCCATCGCGCGTCATCCCGGCTTCCTTCAGGATATAGGGCCACAGCGGCGTCCCGCCGGCCGCCGGCCCCGGGAGGTCGGCGAAGCCCAGGTCCCGGTTCGTCAGCGGTGTCGCGCCGATGGCCGCCGCCACCGCCTGGCCGCTGGGGAGCCGGCAGGCATCGCCCGTCAGGAGCGTCTCGACTGCGGGACCGGCGTCGCCCAGCAGGCGGGCGCACAGATGGCCGCCCAGCCGGCGGCTCGGTTGCGGGCGGCCCGCCCGTGGCATCTCGAAAAAGTACCGCCAGTCGGCCCGGGCGTCGGGCGCGATCGCGCCGGCGCCCTCGTGCCGACGGTCGAACGGCCTATGGGACGCGGTCGCGTTCAGCTTCAGATCGTCGCCGAACTGACTCAGGTGGAAGCGGCCCGCGGCCACGGCGAATTCCGCCGGCGGTCCCGGGTCGTCGTCCCGTCGCGGGAAGGCCGGCCCCTGCCGGCACAGGCGGTCGGCGTGGTCGTGGCCGATCAGCAGCGGCAGGAATTCATGCAGCAGCAGCCACTGATAGTGCCACCGCACCTGACGCGCCGCGCGGGTGAAGAGCCGGTCGGGCGGGACCCCGCTGGCCGCCAGGTCGTCGACGACGACATTGTGGAACTTCACGAAGGCGAGATGCAGTTGCGCCAGGAGGCGGTCCGCGCCGTTGCGCGGGTCGGGGATCAACGCCGCGCCCTTGCGGTTGCGGGCCAGATCGGCGGCCGGGTTCCGCGCGGTGCCCATCAGCAGGCGCGGTCCGTCGTAGAAGCACGGCGCCGCGGCGGGACCGTCGCCATAGACGCAGTCGAGCGCCAGCCGGGGTGCCGTGCCGCGGCGGCCGTGCTCGACCGCCACCGCGGCGTAGCTGGCATCGTGCTCGACCAGGCGCGCCAGGACCGCGAAGCCGATCGGTATCGCCTCGTTGTCCCGGGCGGGTCCGACGGACGCGCGGGGCATGGCCAGCGGCCCATCGGCGGCGCCCAGCGATCGCAGCGCGGCCGGCCCGAGCGTGCATGGCGGCAGGTCGCGAAACATTCGGCCAAGGCGCAGGCTGCCCGGTGACATCTGTCCGGCCGGCCACGGTGTTGGCCGCCGCGGCCTGATCTCCCCCAAAGCTCCCGATGGATGCGTCAGATCCGTATCCACGCTCGAGTCTATGTCGTGTCACCGCCGGTCGCGGTGGCATTTGCGGGACAATTTGTGCGTGGGATCGGGCATTCGGCCGTCGTCCGACGCCAGAGAAGGTGTTCCGTTCCCGACGGGAACGATGACCGTGCCGCCATGTCCGGCCCGCCTTGCCGCGCCATCGCGGCGCGCAGCCGTTGGCGCTGGCGTTTTCGCTCCGCCGCGGCCTGGGCGAACGTTCGGAGGGGGCGCTCGAGATAGGCGCTGGTCATGCTGTCGGCCCTCTGGCTGCTGTTCGTTGCCTAGATTCGCCGTTCGCGTGAAAACCGGAATTGCCGAAAGATGCATAGCCCCCCTACAGAAAACAGCGAACCGGCCGATACAACGTATGCGGGCCGACGGCACTCGCGACGTCTCTCGATGAAGTGAGTTGATGTTACCGGCCGCCGTGAAGACCTCTTAGGCGGGTAATCAAGCGGGAAGCCGTTCCTATCCGCCATGCGGCGGCCATCGGACACAGGCGCGCCAGTTCTTCCCGTGCCGATGGCATAAGGAGCGGCCGGAAACGTTCGGATAACGGGGCCGATGAACGACTGGGATGACTACCGTTTCTTTCTCGCCGTTTCGGAGACGGGATCGCTCTCGGCGGCGGCCCGCAAGCTGGGTGTCACGCAACCCACCGTCGGCCGGCGCATCAACGACCTGGAAAAACGGCTCGGCGCCCGCCTCTTCGACCGCATGAACCAGGGCTACGCGCTGACGGCCGCCGGGCGGCGGATCGGCGACCTGGTGGCGCGGATCGAAAGCACGGCCTTCGCCATCGAGCAGCGGGTGAGCGGCGTGGACGACCGGCTCGACGGCCGGGTCAGCATCACGACGACCGAGGGCATCGGGATCTACTGGCTGATGCCGCGGCTGCCGAAGCTGCGCCAGCACTGTCCCGACATCGATATCGAGCTCGTCGTCGGCGTCGGTGCGCTGGACCTGCTGCGGCGCGAGGCCGATATCGCGCTGCGGGTCGGCAACCCGGGCTGCGCGGAGCTGGTCGGCCGGCGTGTCGGCGACGTTCATTGCGGCCTCTACGCGTCGGAGGCCTACCTGGCGCGCCATGGCGAGCCGGTGGCGCTCGACGACCTGTCGCGCCACACGATCATCGAGTCGGTCCGCGACATCGCCAACCTGGCGCAGGCCCGGCGCCTGCGCGAGGTCGCCAAGGGCGCCGGGGTCGGCGTTCGCTGCAACAACCTGACGGCGCAGATCGCGGCGGCGCGGGCCGGCCTCGGCATCCTGGCCCTGCCCGACTACATGGTCGGCGGCGCGTCGGGGCTCCGCCGTATCCTGGCCGGTTCGTTCGACAGTACCCTCGATCTCTGGCTGCTGACCCACCGCGACCTGCGCCGGACGGCCCGCATCCGTGCCGTGCTGGATTTCCTGGCCGCGGAAATTCGCGACGACGCCGGGCGGGGGACGGGCAAGGTCGCGGTGCTCGCGGCCTGACCGCCGGGCCGGGACGTCCGGCCGGCACGGCACCGGCCTGCCACCGCAAACGGAGCCGTGGACGTCGCCGCCATTGACGCGGGGCGCCGGGATAGGCTTGAAAACGGTCGGCACCGATCGGACAACGTTTGGGTGATGATGATGGTACCGACCTTCCCGCCGGCGCCGGCATTCGCGATGTTGGGCGTCGTGGCCTGGATCTCGTTCGCCGCCCCGTCGGCCGCCGGGGAAACCACGCAGGTCTATCCCGGCGACGCGTGGCAGAAGCTGGCCGAGCCCGAGGCGGCCGGCTGGTCCGCCGACGGGCTTGCCGACGCCCGCCGGCTGTCGCGCCAGATCGGCTCGGCCGCCGTGATGATCGTGCAGGGCGGCCGTGTCGTCGCCGAATGGGGCGAGACATCGGCGGCGTTCAACGTCTATTCGATCCGCAAGAGCCTGCTGAGCGCGTTGATCGGCATCGAGGTCGGCTCGGGCCGGATCGGCCTCGATCAGACGCTCGGTGAGCTGGGGATCGAGGCGCTGGACCCGCCGTTGTCGACGGCCGAGCGCCGGGCGACGGTCGAAGACCTGCTGACGGCCCGGTCGGGCGTCTACCGCCGCGCGGCCTACGAGACCGACGACATGGCCAGGCGCCGGCCAGCGCGCGGCTGCCACGCGCCGGGCACCTACTGGTACTACAACAACTGGGATTTCAACGCGCTGGGCACGATCTTCGACCGGCGCGCGGGGCGCGGGATCGCCGAGGCGTTCGCGGAACGGATCGCGCGGCCGCTCGGCATGCAGGACTTCGACGTCGATGACGTCGCCTATGTCGGCACCCGTGGCTCGCTGTACCCGGCCTATCTGTTCGGGATGTCGGCGCGCGACCTTGCCCGCTTCGGCCTGATGTACCTGCGTCAGGGCCGTTGGCGGGACGCTGTCGTGGTGCCGGCCGACTGGGTGCGGGACAGCACGGCCACGCGGACGCGGGCCGGCTCGGGCCGCGGATACGGCTATATGTGGTGGACGGAGCGCCGGCGCGGCATGTTCCCCTACGTCAACATGCCGAAAGGCAGCTTCGCCGCGTCGGGCAACCGCGGCCAGAAGATTCTGGTCATGCCGGCCTACGACCTGGTGATCGTGCATCTGGTCGACAGCCGCGGACGCGAGCAGGCCACGTCGGCGCAGCTCGGCCGGCTGGTCCGGGCGATCCTTCGCGCCGGCGGGTTTCCCCACGCCGACGAGTCCCTCCGACGGCAGCAGGGACGGCAGGCACCCGGGCCGGACGACGCCGCGGACACGACGCGCTATTTCCCCGGGCTCGCGCGGCCGGCGGACCTGACGGTCCGGCCACCGGCCGACGACGTGCCGGCGGCGCTTGCCGCCTTCTCGGGCGAATGGGTCGGTGTCTGGAGCGGCGGCCGCAAGCACATGCTGGCGGTCGAGCGCGTCCGCCGGGACCATGGCATCGCCGTCTATTCCCAGGCCGCGCGCCGGGCGACCTGCATCGACAGCGGCGACTGGTTCCGCGTGCGCGTCGGCTTCGTCGACGGCGTGCTGACCTTTCCGGACAACTGGCCGGCGGCGGTCACCTACCGGGCCAACGCCGACGGGACCCTGACGGCGCGTATCGACAACGGCCGGCGGGTCCGCCTGGCGACGATGCGCCGCGCCGATTAGCACCGGCTGGGTTGATACGGTCTTACCCTATCCCGGGTGCTGGCGGCATGGCGGCGGCTTTGGTTCCGATGTCATGGGCGACCGATGGCCGACCCTTCGAGACGCGCCCTGTCGGGCGCTCCTCAGGGTGAGGTGGGAAGCCGATATCGATCTCGGACGTCATGCTGAGAGTGTGTGAAGAAATCGCACCGATGCCCCCCAAGTTGTCATCCTGGCGAAGGCCAGGATCCATGTTGGTTGTTTTTGAACAGGTTGCGATGCCGCTGGATGCTGGCCTTCGCCAGCATGACGGCTTTCTTTGGGTCGGAAGTCATTTCTTCACAGGCTCTGAGGATCGCCACCGGCGCGTCTCGAAAGATGCGATGCGGTCTCACGCATCCCCGGAGATCCGGGCCAGCGCCGCCTCGCTTTCCGGATTCGCCGGATAGAAACTCTCGATCCGCAGCTCCTGCAGCGTCACGTCCTGCGGCGTGCCGAAGGTGGTCATCATGGTGAACAGGTCGACACGCAGGCCGTCGCGCTCGAACGACACCGGCAGCAGCGGCGCCGGCGGCCGGTCGAGATTCGGCAGCGCCCATTCCGCCGGCACGCCGGGATAGCTCAGCACCTCGTCCAGCAGCGCCAGCGTGCCCTCGTCCGGCGCGCCGCCCAGCGCGTCGCGGTGCACGCGGTCGATGACGAAGGCGGCGGCCGGTTCCCAGTCGACGATGAAGGGCCGGAGGCCATTCGGATCGAAGGTCAGGCGCACGGCGTTCGGCGGCTGGGTGATCGCGGCGGGATCGGCCATGAAATGGCCGAGAACGCGCATCGACGGCGGGTTGCTCATGACGATGTTCCAATAGCGGTCGAGCACCAGGGCCGGATAGGGCTCGTGCGCCTTCATGATGAAATCGAGCGCCTGGCGCGCCTGGGCCAGCGCCGGATCGTCGAGGTCGGTCTGCCGGTAGACCTGGGCGAAGCCGGCCGCCTCCAGCAGCACGTTGCTCTCGCGCAGCGGCAGCTCCAGCGCGCCGGCCAGTTGCAGCACCATCTCGCGACTCGGGCGCGAGCGTCCGGTCTCGATGAAGCTGACATGGCGGGCCGAGACGCTGGCGCTCAGCGCCAGGTCGAGCTGGCTCATATGCCGGACGGTCCGCCAGTGCTTCAGCAGCCGTCCGAGGGGGTGGATGTGCTTCATGTCCGACAACTCCTTGCCCTGGCTCGGCCAGATTAGGCCGGTCGGCAACGCGGCGACATTACCTCCGACGTAATTGAGACGCGCATCTCGGCGGCGCGATGGTGCCGGCATCGCTGGACCGATTGGAGGACATGGAAATGTTCAAAATATGGCACCGCATGATGATGCTGATGGCCGACGTGGTGATCCTCTACGGGCTCGCCATGCTGTTCTTCGGCACCTCGGGCCTGTTCGCGCCGATCAACGACCCGATCAATGCCACCTTCTTCGGCACGGCACAGCCGCCGGCCGAGATGCTGGCCTATCAGGACTTCATCTACGGCCTGATCGGGGCCATGACGGTGGGCTGGGGCCTGCTGCTGTTCTTCGTCGCCTGGAAGCCGTTCGGCAACCGCGAAGCCTGGGCCTGGTGGGCGATCGTCATCAGCGTCGACGTCTGGTTCGTGATCGACACCTGGGTGGCGCTGTCGTTCGACGCGCCGGTGCTGGTGATCGCCAACCTGCCGCTGGTCGCGCTGATCGCCGTGCCCCTGATCGGCAGCATCCGCCACGTGTTCGGCGGATCGGCCGCCCGGGCCGCGACGGCCTGACCCGAGCGCTCACAAGCCGCCGGCGGCGCGGGCGAGCCGTTCGATACGCGCCCAGTCGCCGGCGGCGACCGCGTCCGGCGGCGCCACCCAGGAGCCGCCGACGCAGACCACGTTGGCCAGCGCCAGGTAATCGGCCGCGTTATCGGCATTGACGCCACCGGTCGGACAGAAGCACAGATCGGCGAAGGGGCCGCCCAGCGCCTTGAGCGCCGCGATGCCGCCGGCGGGACCGGCCGGGAAGAACTTCAGACAGGAAAAGCCGGCCACCCGCGCCGCCATGCATTCGGACGCCGTGGCCACGGCCGGCAGGTAGGGCATGTCGCCGGCCGCGGCGGCGAGCTCGGGCAGGAAGCCGGGGCTGACGGCGAAGCGCGCGCCGGCCGCGGCGGCAGCGGCGAACTCGTCCGTCCGCGTCAGCGTGCCGACCCCCGGCACCGCGCCCGGCACCGTGGCCACGGCCCGGACCGCGTCCAGCGCCGCGGCGGTGCGGAAGGTGATCTCCAGCGCCGGCAGGCCGCCGGCGACGAGCGCCTCGGCCAGCGGCACCGCGTCTTCGACCCGCTCGATGGTGAGCACCGGCACGACCCGGCCGAGCGTCAGGATCTCGGCGATCTGCATGCGTCCGGCCATGGCATTTCCCGTTACCTCCGCGGTCCGCCGCCACTATAGTCGCGCCATGATCGGGGACGGCAGGAAATTCGCCGCCATCGGCGAATGCATGATCGAGCTCAGCGACCCGCGCGACGGCGGCATGACGCTGGCCTTCGGCGGCGACACGCTGAACACATCAGTCTATCTCGCCCGGCTCGGCGCCGGGGCCGGGATCGCCGTCGACTACGTGACGGCGCTGGGCGACGATCCCTACAGCGACCAGATGATCGGCGCCTGGCGCCGGGAAGGCCTCGGCACCGGCCACGTCGCCCGCCTGCCCGGCCGGCTGCCGGGGCTCTACGCCATCCGCACCGACACGGCCGGCGAGCGCTCGTTCTACTACTGGCGCTCGGCCGCCGCCGCGCGCGACCTGTTCAAGTCCGCCGAGGCGGACAGGCTCGCCGACCGGCTGCGCGACCACGACATGCTCTATCTCTCGGGCATCACGCTGTCGATCCTGGACGGCGACGGCCGGGCGGCGCTCACCGATCTGGTGCGCCGGGCGCGCGGCGACGGCGCCGTCATCGCCTTCGACAGCAATTACCGGCCGCGCGGCTGGCCGGAACCCGCCGAGGCGCGGGCGGTGATGGACGAGATGCTGCGGCACGTCGATATCGCCCTGCCCACGCTCGACGACGAGCAGGCCCTGTCCGGGGTCGCCGACACGGCGGCCTGCATCGACCGCATCGCGGCGCTGGGCGTGCCCGAAATTGTGGTCAAGGATGGACCGCGGGCCTGCGCGATCCGGCATGACGGCCGGCGGACGGAGGTCATGCCGACCGCCGTCGCCACGCCGGTCGACACGACGGCGGCCGGCGATTCCTTCAATGCCGGCTATCTGGCGACACGCCTCACGGGCGGCGATCCGGAAACGGCGGCACGCACCGGCCATCGCCTGGCGGCAGAGGTGATCCGTCACCGCGGCGCCATCATCCCCGCCGCCGCCATGCCGGACATGCCGCTGACGTAGCCCACCCGCACGGCGGACTGGATTGCCGGGTCAAGCCCGGCAATGACGGAATGTGTTTGAAATCAATATCTTAACCGTCATGCCCGGACTTGATCCGGGCATCCAGCGACATTGACGGACCGAACCGCTACTTCCTGCCGAGATGCATCAGCGCGGCGTCGAGGCCCAGGATATACCCCTTGACGCCGAAGCCGAAGATCATGCCGATCGACGGCTCGGCCGTGACCGAGCGCTTGCCCAGACGCTCGATATGGGTGATGTGGGCCTCGACATAGGGCAGGTCGGGCGCGACGGCCAGCAGGCAGTCGCGCATGGCATAGCCGGCATAGGTCATGCCGGCGGGGTTCATGACCAGCGCGTCGACCCCCCGCTCGACGGCCTGATAGACCCGCTCGATGGCATGGCCCTCGACATGGGTATAGAAGATCTCGAGTTCGTAGCCGTTCCCGGCCGCGTGCGCGCGCAGCATATCGTCGAGCTCGGCCGCCGTGGTGGTGCCGTAGAGCTCGGGCTGACGCTTGCCGAGATAGCTCAAGTTCGGTCCGTTGATGACCAGGATTTTCGTCACGATCTGCCTCCGCGCGGATCTGCTCGACGGCGCCGGCCGCGGCGGCTAAACCTAGCGCGAACCAGGGCGTAACGCATCGGGGTCGCATGACGCACGGACTTCCCGGCACCAACGGCCGCCGCCGCATCTACCTGATGCGGCACGGCGAGGTGCGCTATTTCACTGCCGACGGCAAGCCGGTGAACCCGCACGACGTGCGGCTGACCGAGGCCGGCGAGGCACAGGCGCGGGCCATGGGCGCGCTGCTGGCCGACGTGCCGTTCGACCGGGCCGCGCATACCGGCCTGCCGCGCACGCGGCAGACGGCGGAGACGGTGCTGAACGGCCGCGAGGTGCCGCTGGCCCTGGTTGGCGGGCTGCGCGAGATCCGCGTCGGCAAGCTGGTCGACCCGTCGCGCGAGCGGGTCGAGGCCGAGTTCGTCTATGGCATGGAACGGGCCGCCGAGCCGGGCGCGCGCTTCGCCGACGGCGAGGCCTACGTCAATTTCCAGGCCCGGGTGACGGCGGTGTTCCGGAACCTGCTGCTGCAGCCGGACTGGACGCGCATGCTGCTGGTGGCGCATGACGGCACCAACCGGACACTGCTGTCATGGGTGACGGGCGCGGGCCTCGCCGGTCTCGGCGCCTTCGAACAGGACCCGGGCTGCCTCAACATCATCGACGCCGACGTGATCGACGGCCGCATCGTGCGGCGCATGGTCAAGGCCCTGAACCTGACGCCGACCAATTACAACAAGCGCGACAACCACCTGACCAGCATGGAGCAGGTGTTCTTTTGGGATCGCTGACGCCGCTCGCCCTCGGCCTCGCGCTGGCCGGCATGGCGGCCGGTGCCGCGGGCGCGGGCACCGGGACGGCGCCCGCCGATATCGGCGACGACTGGCCGGTCTCGACACTGGCGGCCGAAGGTCTCGATCCCGGACCGGTCGCGGCCCTGCTCGAACGGATCGACGACGGCGGTTATACGGGCATCGACAGCTTCACGCTCGCTCGGCACGGCAAGCTGCTGGTCGACCGGTATTACGGCGACTTCACGCCCGAGCGCCTGCACGAGACGCGGTCGGCGTTCAAAAGCATTACCGGCCTGCTGGCCGGCATCGCCATCGACGAGGGCTTCCTGCGCCTGGAGGACCCGGTCCTGCCGCTGATCGCCCGCTTCCACACGCCGGCCGACGCCGCCGACAAGCAGGCGATCACGGTCCGCGACCTGCTGCAGATGTCGTCCGGCTTCGACTGCGCCGAGATGCCGGGCCGCGAGCCGTTTCGCGAGGCGAAGATCAACAAGAGTGCCGATATACTGGCCGGGCATTTCGGGCTGCCGATGACGGACACGCCCGGCACGCGCTGGCGCTATTGCTCGTCCAACACCTACCTGCTGGGCATCGCGCTGAAGTCGGCGCTGATCGGGCACTTGCATTTCAGCATGCAGGCCTATCTCGACAAGCGGCTGTTCTGGCCGCTGGGCATCATCGCCTATCGCCCGGGCGGCTACGGCTCGACCCATCTGGCGATGCATGGCGGTGCCCGCATGCGGCCGCGCGATCTCGCCAAGATCGGACAGTTGCTGGTGGCCGGCGGGCGCTGGCGGGACCGGCAGGTGGTGCCGGCCGCTTGGATCGCGGCGATCCTGGTGGACGGCGTCGAGACGGACTGGTCATGGACCCGGACGCTGGTCGACGGGCCGGCGTTCCGGCGGCCGTCGCGCTATCAGTATCAGTGGTTCCAGACCGACCTGCCCGTCGGCGGGCGCGACGTCCGGCTGGTGCATGGCTGGGGCAACGGCGGCCAGTTCGTCGTCGCCGTCCCGGCCTACGAGCTTGTCGTCGTCACGACCGGCAGCAACTTCGGCTTCCGCAAGCTGGGGAAGCAGAAGCAGATTTTCGACATGCTGTATCGGTATGTGCTGCCGGCGGTGCGGTAAGAACTAAGCGTTCTACAGGTCCCTGAACCCCTTCCCCTCCTCCGCCAGCCGCGCCAGCAAGGCCGAGGGTTCCCAGTAGCCGCCGAGTTCCTCATGGTACTTGCTGATGTCGGCGTAGACGCTCTTCAGGCCGACCTGGTCGGCGTAGAACATCGGCCCGCCGAGATAGCGCGGCACGCCGTAGCCCGCCGTATAGATCACGTCGATGTCGACCGCGCGCAGCGCCATGCCCTCCTCCAGGCATTTCGCGCCTTCGTTGATCATGGCGTAGAAGCAGCGTTTCAGGATCTCTTCGTCGCTGATCTCGCGCCGCTCGATGCCGCGGTCCGCCGACTCGGCCTCGATCATGGCCGCGACCTCGGGATCGGGGATCGGCCGGCGATTGCCGGGCTCGTACTTGTAGTAGCCGGCGCCGGTCTTCTGGCCGTAGCGGCCGGCCTCGCAGACCCGGTCGACCAGATACGAGGTGCGCAGATTGTCCGAGCGGGTCAGCCGGCGGCGCTTCTCGATGCGCCAGCCGACATCGACGCCGGCCATGTCGGTCATGGTGAACGGGCCCATGGCGAAGCCGAGGTCGGTGAAGACCTTGTCGACCTGCTCCGGCCGGGCGCCCTCCTCCAGCAGGAACTCGGCCTCGCGCATATAGGGCGCCAGCATGCGGTTGCCGACGAAGCCATCGCAATTGCCGACCAGCACGGCGATCTTGCCGATCTTCTTGCCGAGCGCCATGGCCGTGGCGATGGTCTCCTTGGACGACTTGGCGCCGCGCACCACCTCCAGGAGCCGCATGACGTTCGCGGGCGAGAAGAAATGCGTGCCGATGACCAGCTCCGGCCGGTCGGTGGCCGCGGCGATCTCGTCGACGTCCAGCGTCGAGGTGTTGGTCGCCAGGATCGCCTCGCGGTTCATCACCTCGTTCAGGGTCTGGAACACCTGCTTCTTGATGTCCATCTCCTCGAACACGGCCTCGACGACGATGTCGGCGTCGGCGATCTCGGCGTAATCGAGCGTCGGCTGGATCAGGCCCATGCGCGCGTCCATGGCGGCCTGGCTGAGCCGGCCCTTGGCGACGGTGTTGGCGTAGTTCTTGGCGACGATGCCGAGGCCGCGGTCGAGCCCGGCCTGGTCGACCTCCAGGATCTTCACCGGGATGCCGGCATTGGCGAAGTTCATGGCGATGCCGCCGCCCATGGTGCCGGCGCCGATCACGGCGGCCGACCTGATCGGCTTCTGGCCCGTATCCTTCGGCACGTCGGGGATCTTGGCGACCTCGCGCTCGCCGAAGAAGATGTGGATCTGCGCCTTCGACTGGGTCGATGTCAGAAGCTCGGTGAACAGCTCGCGCTCGCGCGTCAGGCCATCGTCGAACGGCAGCTCGACCGCCGCCCTGACGCATTCGATGCAGTGCCGCGGCGCCATGTAGCCGCGCGCTTCGCGGGCCATCTGTTTTTCGAAGGCCTCGAAGGCGGCCGGGTCGTCGGCGAGGTCGAGGTCGCGGATCTTCTTCAGGGGCGCGTTGTCGGCGACCAGCGTCTCGGCGAAGGCGACCGCGCCGTCCAGCAGGTCGCCGTCGACGACCGCGTCGATGATGCCGAGGTCCTTCGCCTTCGGCGCGGCGACGAAGCGGCCGCGCGCGATCAGGTCGAGCGCGGTCTCGACGCCGACCAGGCGCGGCAGGCGCTGGGTGCCACCGGCGCCGGGCAGCAGGCCGAGCTTGACCTCGGGCAGGCCGACCTGGGCCGACGGCACGGCGACGCGGTAGTGGCAGGCGAGGCAGATCTCGAGCCCGCCGCCGAGCGCGGTGCCGTGGATCGCCGCGACGATGGGCTTGGGCGAGCTCTCGTAGGCCGCGTTCACGTCGTGCAGGCTGGCGCCGCCGGCCTTGTCGAAATTGCCGAACTCCTTGATGTCGGCGCCGGCGATCATGGTGCGGCCGCCGCCGATCAGGATCATGGCCTTGACCGCGTCGTCGGCCTGGCCCTGCCGCATGCAGGCGAGCAGGCCGTCCCGGACGCCGGCGGCGAGCGCGTTCACGGGCGGGTTGTTGACGGTGATGACGCCGATGGCGCCGCGCTTGGAAAACTCGACCAGGTCGGGCATGTCGCGACTCTCCCCAGATGTGCGGAATGGCTGTGCCGTTGGCCAGCTTGATCATCTGCATAACATGAAAGCGGGATGTTTGCCTTGGGTCAAAAGGCCTAGTATGCGGGCACGACGACAGCCAGACGGGGAACGGATGATGGACGCAACGGCAGACCAGGACAGGGTCGAGACCGAGGATGAATTACGCGGCCGGTACGGCAAGGTCTCGCCGCTGGCGGCGAAGAAGTCGCTGCCGCGGATCGATCCGCATATCCGCCACTTCATCGGCCTGTCGCCGTTCTGCTGCATCGCCACCTCGCGGCCCGACGGCGGCGCCGACAATTCGCCGCGCGGCGACGCGCCGGGCTTCGTGGCCATGCCCGACGACCGCACGCTGCTGATCCCGGACCGGCCGGGCAACAATCGCCTCGACACGATGTCGAACATCATCGCCAATCCGAAGGTTGGCCTGATCTTCTTCATTCCCGGCGTCGACGAGACCGTGCGGGTGAACGGCCGGGCCTCGATCACCGAGGACCCCGATCTGCTCGCCGGCATGGCGGTCAACGGCAAGACACCGAAGACGGCGATCCGCATCGACGTCGAGGAGGCGTTCCTGCACTGCTCGAAGGCGCTCAGGCGGGCGAAGCTGTGGCACGCGGACTACAAGATCGATCGCAAGACGCTGCCGACGCTGGGCCAAATGATCACCGACCAGGTCGAGACCGGCATGACCGCGGACGAGGCCGAAGCGCGCGTCCAGGACAGCATCAAGAAGACGATGTACTGATGCCGGCGCGGCTCTATCTGGTGCGGCACGGCAAGGCCGCCGCCGGCTGGGACGCCGATGCCGACCCCGGCCTGGACGAGACCGGCCGGGCGCAGGCCGAAGCGATGGCGGCGCGGCTGGCCGACCTGGGGCCGTTGCCGATCGTCTGCAGCCCGCTCCGGCGCACGCGCGAAACGGCCGTGCCACTGGAAACGCGCTGGCAGGCACGGGCCGTGATCGATCCGGCGGTCGCCGAGGTGCCGAGCCCAAGCGACGATCTGGCCGCGCGCGGCGACTGGCTGCGCGGCATCATGGCCGGGACCTGGGCACAGGCCGGCGACGGACTGGCGCCGTGGCGGCAGGGCGTGATCGACCGGCTGACGTCGTTTGCCGAGGATACCGTGGTGGTCAGCCACTTCATCGCCATCAACGTCGCCGTCGGCGCGGCCACGGGCGACGATCGGGTTGTCGGCTTCCGGCCGGACAACTGCTCGGTGACGGTGCTGGAGAGCGAAGGATCGGTGTTACGCCTGGTTGAGCGCGGGGCGGAGGCGGTGACGGAGGTGCGGTAGGTTGGCATCGCCGTAGCCCTCACCCTCCCACGAGCTGACACTCGCGGGTCCCTCCCTCTCCCGCAAGCGGGAGAGGGTTGGGGTGAGGGCTAGTTTTTCGGGACGATCAGCGCGTCGACCGCCACCGCGCCCTTCTCCAGCACCAGGAACGGGTTGACGTCGATGCTGTCGACCGTGTCTCGGTTGTCGTGGGCGAAGACGGAGAGGCGGACGAGGGCTTCGGCGAGCGCGTCGAGGTCGGCCGGGGCCTGGCCGCGGACGCCTTCCAGCATGGCGAAGCCCTTGACCTCGCGGATCATGCGGTGGGCCTCGTCGAGGCCGAAGGGCGCGACGCGGTAGGTGACGTCCTTCAGCACCTCGACGAACACGCCGCCGAGGCCGAACAGCACGACCGGGCCGAACACCGGATCGGTGTAGGTGCCCAAGATGGTCTCGACACCGCCGCCGACCATGGGCGCGACCAGCACGCCGTCGATGGCGGCATCCGGCTGCTTCAAACCGACCGAGTCCATGATCGCGGCATAAGCGGCCTCGACATCGGCCGCCGAGCCCAGGTTCAGGCGCACGCCGCCGACATCTGATTTGTGCTGGATCGCCGCCGAGACGACCTTCATGACCACAGGATAGCCGAGCGCGTCGGCCGCGGCCGCGGCCGCGGCCGCGGACGTCGCGAGCCGGGTCTCGACCACGGGCAGGCCGGCGTCCGACAGCAGCGTCGCCGCCTCGACCTCGCTCAGGCTCGCCGCCGGGGCCGGCCGGGCCGTGGCGGGCGGCGGCAGCGGCGCCTGCGGCGCGGGCCGCGCAAAATTTTCGCCAAATCCGGCCATGGCGGCGATCGCCTCGATAGCGCGCGAGGGGTCCTCGACGACCAGGTAGCCGTGGCTTTCGAGCATGGTGACGTCGTCGGGCTTGGCCAGCATGGACAGCACGATCAGCCGGTTGGGATAGGCGGCCCGCATGGCCGGCAGCAGCTCGCGCATCTGCGACATCATGCGCTCGCCGAAGCCGACGCTGGTCAGGAACACCATGACCGCGTCACAGTCGCCGTGGTCGAGGATTACCTCCATGTTGCGCTTCAGCAGGTTGACGTCGTTCAGCATCTGCGCCGTGGTGTCGACCGGGTTGCGCACGGCGGCGAACGGCATCAGCGCCTTGAGCTCGGCCTGGGCCTTCTCGGGCAGGGCCGGCACCTCCAGGCCGCAGGCCGCCGCCGTGTCGCTCGACAGCACGCCGACACCGCCGGAGATGGTGACGATGCCGAGCCGGCGGCCGGCCGGGAACTTGCCCGCGGCGCAGGCACCGGCCATCAGCATCATCTCGTCCAGCGAATGCACGCGGTAGGCGCCGTATTGCCGGAAGATGGCGTCGAACACGGCGTCGGCCCCGGCGAGCGAGGCCGTATGCGTGCTGGCGGCGATGGCGCCCACATCGGACGCGCCGACCTTCATGACGATGACGGGCTTGCCGTGCCGGCGGGCCGACTCGAGCGCCGCGATCAGCCGGTCGGGATGCTTGCAGCCTTCCATGTAGACGACGATCACCTTGGTCTCGGGATCTTCGGCGCCGTAGGAGATGCAGTCGGCCACGTCGACGTCGCATTCGTTGCCGGTGGTGGCGAAGGCGCGCAGGCCGATGCCGCGCTCGCGCGCCAGCACCAGGATATGCGAGCCGACGGCGCCGCTCTGGCTGAACACGGTGATGCCGCCGGGCCGCGGCCAGCCATGCTCGAAGGCCGACGAAAAGGTGCCGATGGCACGGCTGTGCACGTTCAGCATGCCCATGCAGTTCGGGCCCATGATGCGCATGCCCGAGGTCCGGGCGATCTCGCTGAGCTGGTCCTGCCATTGCCGGCCCTGCTCGTCGACCTCGGCGAAGCTGGAGCTGAAGATCGCCATCGAGCGCACGCCGGCCTCGACGCAGCCCCTGGCGGCATCGACCACGAAGGGCGCCGGCAGCGAGACCACGGCGACGTCAACCGGCTCGGGGATGTCGCGCACGTCGGCATAGGCGGTCAGGCCCTGGATCTCGCCGCCCTTCGGATTGACCGGGAAGATCTTGCCGGTATAGCCGCCCTCCAGCATGTAGCGGATCGGCCGGCCGCCGAACTTGTGCACGTCGTTGGACGCGCCGAGGATGGCCATGGTCCGGGGATCGATCAGGGGGTCGAGCGAATGGGTCGTGCGGTTCACGGGCGTTACAGATCCGGTTTCTTGTTGACTCAGTGGCCGCGGAGGCCGGCGATGGTGGCGTAGGCCGATATGTGATCGAGGCTGCTGCGCACGTCAACCACCACCGGACCGTCGGCCGCCAGCGCCCGGTCGATCACGCCGGCCGCCTGGTCCGGCGTCTCGACGGTCAGGCCGGTGGCGCCGAAGGCCCGCGCCAGCGCGGCGAAGTCGGGGTTCACGAGGTCGGTGGCGATGGTACGGCCGGGGAACTGCTTCTCCTGGTGCAGCCGGATGGTGCCATAGGCGCCGTTGTTGGAGACGATCAGGCAGATCCGCGTGCCTTCCTTGACGGCTGTCGCCAGCTCGTTGCCGGTCATCAGGAAGCCGCCGTCACCGATCAGCGCGACGACCTGCCGGTCGGGCTGGCGCAGGGCGGCGGCGACGGCGGCCGGCACGCCCAGGCCCATGGCGCCGGTGACGGCGCCGAGCAGCAGGTTGGTTTCCTTGAACGGATAGTGGCGGTGCAGCCAGCTACTGAAATTGCCGGCGTCCGTGATCAGAATGGCGTCGTCGTCCAGCCGGTCGATCAGCGGCCGCACGACATGGCCGAAATCGACGCCGTCGGTGGCGTCGCGCGGCGTCCAGGCCGCGAGCCCGGTATGGATCGCGTGCAGCCGCGCGTTCCAGTCGGCCCGGCCCGCGGGCGCCGGCGGGGCGTTGCGTTCGGCCAGCGCGGCCACGAACCCGCCGGCATCGGCGACCATGGCATGCGTCGCCGGAAACACGGCGCCGATGGCGGCCGCGTCGGGATAGACATGCACCAGCGGCTGTTCGGGCTTCGGCAGGGTGTAGCCCTGGGTGGTGATATCGCCCAGGCGCGTGCCGACGGCCAGCACCAGATCGGCCTCGGCCAGGGCCTCGCCCAAGGCCGGCGGGATGCCGTAGCCGAGATGGCCGGCATAGTTCGGGTGCTCGTTCGGGAACAGGTCCTGGCGCTTGAAGCTGGGCGCGACGGCGAGCGACCAGGCCTCCGAGCAGGCCAGCAGCGATTTCCGCGCCGCCGGCTGGTTCAGCATGCCGCCGGCGATCAGCACCGGCCGCTTGGCTTCGGCCAGCAGGTCGGCGACGGTGCTGACATCGGCCTCGGCCGGCAGCGGCCGGGGCCGCGGCCGGGCGGGCATGGCCGGCGCGGCGCAGGGCTGCTCCAGCATGTCTTCCGGCAGCGAGACGATGACCGGGCCGGGCGTGCCGCTCTCGGCGATGTGGTAGGCGCGGGCCGCCACTTCCGGCAGCCGCTCGGGGTCGTGCACCTCCTCGACGGCCTTGGCCATGTCGGAGAAGGTCTTGGCGTAGTTCACTTCCTGGAAGGCGCCGCGGCCGAAATCCTTGCGCTCGATCTGGCCGATGAAGAAGACCACGGGCACGGCGTCCTGGTCGGCGGTATGCACGGCGATGGACGCGTTGGTGGCGCCCGGCCCACGGCTGACGAAGCAGGTACCGGCCCGGCCGGTGATCCTGGCGTCGGCCAGCGCCATGAAGCCGGCGCCGGATTCGTGCCGGCAGGTGACGACCTGGATCGCCGTCTCGCCGACCAGCGAATCCAGCACGGCGATATAGCTCTCGCCCGGCACGCAAAAGACCCGGTCGACGCCCTGCCCGACCAGGGTCTCGACCAACGCATCCGCCGCACTCCGACTCATCTCACGCCTCCATGCGCCTGACGCCCCGATTGGCGAACCAGGCAATTGCCGCCGTCGGCACCAGCAACAGCAATCCCGCCAGGCCGAATTGCAGGTTAGAGAAGCCGAGATACTGACCGCCGGGCGCGGCGAAGCAGATCCCCGCGACGATCAAACCAATGCTGATCGGCCAGCGTAGCACGGGGTTCGCCGCCAGGCTGCCGATGCCGACAAGATAACCCTGCAGGGCCGCCGCGATCAAAACCACGCCGATCGCCGCCGAGACGATGACCTCGACGATGTCGAACCAGTCGCCGGCCAGGATCAGGGCCGGGTTCAGCACGAAGAAGAACGGGATCACATAGATAATGGAGCCCAGGCGCATGGCCTCGAAGCCGGTGCGCATGGGGCTCGAGCCGGCGAGGCTGGCGGCGGCGAAAGCGCCGAGCGCAACCGGCGGCGTGATGAACGACAGCATGCCCCAGTACATGATGAACAGATGCACGCCGAGCGGATGCAGCCCGACCTCGATCAACGCCGGCGCCAGCAGCACGGCCAGGAAGATGTAGCAGGCCGTGACCGTCATGCCCAAGCCGAGGATGAAGCTGGTCGCCGCGCCCATCAGCAGCAGCACCATCGGGTTCTCGCCCGCCAGATACAGCAGGTCGTTCGCCATGGTGCCGGTGACGCCGGTCGACGAGAGCGCGCCGACGATCAGGCCGACGCCCGCCAGCAGGGCAGCGATCTCGGCGAACAGCCGGCCGACGGCGGTCATGAACCGCTTGGCGTCGGCCCAGCTCCAACGGCGGTAGGGCAGGATCTGATTGATCACCAGCAGCATGGCCGTCGCGTAGAACGGGGCCAGCGCTTCCTGCTTGAGGAAGGCGAGCAGCCAGATCAGCAGCGCAAAGACGGCGATGTAATACCAGCCGCGCTTGAAGGTTTCGCCGAGCTTCGGCAGCTCCTCGCGTGGGATGCCGGTCATGCCGCGCCGCGCCGCGTAGGCGTCGATCTGCATGAACAGGCCGAAATAGTACAACAGCGACGGTATCGCCGCGGCGGCCGCGATCTCGATATAGGGCAGGTTCAGGAACGTCGCCATGACGAAGGCAGTGGCGCCCATCACCGGCGGCATCAGCACGCCGCCGGTCGAGGCGCAGGACTCGACGCCGCCGGAAAACGCCGGCCGGAAGCCGGTTCGCTTCATGGCCGGAATGGTCATGGCGCCGGTGGTCAGCACGTTGGTGATGACGCTACCGCTCATCGAGCCGAGCAGGCCGCTGGCGAAGATCGCGACCTTGGCCGCGCCGCCGCGCACGTGCCCGAACAGGGCGAAGGCGAAGTTGATGAAGAACTCGCCGGCGCCGGTATGCTGCAGGGCGGCGCCGAACACCAGGAAGCCGATCACCAGGCCGGCGAAGGCCCGCATCGGGATGCCGAGCAGGCTTTCACGGCTGAGGATGTGATAGGCGGCCGTGTCGATCAGGCTGACCGAGGCGCTGCTCAGCGGACCGGGCGCGAACTCGGCGAACAGCGGATAGATCGAAAACACCGCGACGATCAGCATGATCACCAGGCCGCCGGCCCGCCGCAGCGCTTCCAGCAGCAGCAGCCAGAGCGCGTAGGCCGCCCACTCGACCACCGGCTCGTCGTCGGGGATGTAGTATTCCCAGCCGCCGTCGATAATGTCGCGGCCGCGCACCGCGAAGTAGATGGCGATCGCGACGCCGGCGGCGAACAGCACGAGGTCATACCAGGGCACGCGCTCGCGGGTGGCGCCCTTCACGGCTGGCCAGATCAGGAACGACAGCGGCACCAGCAGGGCGATCAGCACGTAATAGTACTGATTGTCCAGCAGGATCAGCGCCCCGCCGAGATTGAAGTTAAAGAGCTGATTGATCGCCATGAACAGGGCGATCACCGCGAATACCTGGACGATGCCGCTCCAAAGCGGCGCGAGACGGCGGTACCGTTCGTTTCCCGGTACCGCCGTCGGCTTCTCGCTTGAACTCACCTGGGTGTCATCGAAAACGTCTTTGCGTTGGACCTAGTCCTCCCAGAT
Organism: Alphaproteobacteria bacterium; assembly: GCA_028281075.1. Lineage (GTDB taxonomy): Bacteria > Pseudomonadota > Alphaproteobacteria > JANQKO01. The sequence goes on from JANQKO010000098.1 coordinate 29,422, forward strand.
CGGGTTCATGCCGGCCTTGACCAGGGCCGCAGCGCGGGCCTTCGGCCAATTCGCCGCATAGTCGTCGTCGCCCGGGTTGGTGGCCTCGAACACCTTCCAGGCCGCCATCAGCACGTCCTGGCGCTGGATCAGGTCATCGTTGTGCTTCTGGTGCGCGTCCGTCCAGACGCCCTTCTCCTTGAAATAGCGGATGGCGCCCTCATGGAAGGGCATCACCCAGGCGAAGTTCTGGCGGCTCAGTTCCCAACCGTCGGAACCCGGTGCGCCGGCCTTGTAGTCGTCGTACAGCTGATCCATGGCCTTGACGACGCCATAGACCAGATCAGCCTCCTGCCGGTCATAGGTCATTATGATCGGATAGGGATAGCTGCCGGCCTCGTAAGGCTGGTCGGTCGAAATGCCGCCGGAACCGATGGTCGCGGTGTGCTGGCGATAGTAGGGGGCGACCTGCCAGACGCGATCCCATGCCGCGCCGTCGCCGTGCGGCATGGTCGGCCAGAAGATGCCGCGCGGCGAAGCTTCGAGCTCGCGCGTCGGGCCGCTGATGGTCGAGGCGATGGCGACGTCGACCTGATTGTTGATCATACCTTTCCAGGACGCGCCGTAGCCGGAAAACTCGACCTTCTCGACGTCGTCCCAAGTCAGGCCGCCGAAGGCCAGCATGGCCTGCATGTTCGTGTTCAGCGCGGCCGAGCCGACGACCCAGGCCACCCGCTTGCCCTTCATGTCGGCATAGGTCTTGATGCCCGCATCGCCGGCGACGGCGGCGGTAATCGCGTTCGCGGCGACCGAGGTGCCCAGCAGACGCACCCGCTGCGGTCCCCAGCCCTTGGCGGCGAAGACGTCCATGCCTTCCTGGGCGAAGTAGGAACCGATGCCCATGGCCGAGACCTGCGCCCGGCCGACCTTAAGCGGCGTCATGCGGGAAATGTCGTTCGCGCCCGGCAACACCCGCAGATCCACACCATGCGCCTGCTTCAGCGCCTGACCGAAAGCGACGGCCTGGTTGAAGCCGGACGTGCCCGTATTGTAGGCGGTCCAGGTCATGTTGGACGGCAGCTTCGCCTCGCCGACAGCAGTCGTCGCGGCCAAAGCCGTCGTTCCGGCCAGCGCGGCCATCATGATCAAGGTCTTGAGTTTCATACTGTCCTCCCAGTTGGGTACGCGGATATTCAATCGCCCGACGGTCCTCGCCGCCTGTGGTTCCTACATTCGGCGCGACAGATCTAACAGACGAACAACCGTTTTTGTACCGATAAGTTCGCCAGCCGGGCGCGCTTGCCTGAACGCTTCGGCGCGCTAATCTCGGCGCCTCCCGCAGACAAAGATATGTATGATCACCAACCGCGCAAGAAGGGGGACGGGCATGGGCTGGACCATCGGTGTCGACGTCGGCGGCACCTTCACCGACTTCTACGCCTTCGAGGCGGACAGCGGCGCGGTGCGGGTGCACAAGACGCCGTCGACGCCCGACAATCCGGCCCGCGCGGTGATTGACGGCGTCAACGCCATGGCCGCCCGGCACGGCATCGACCTGGGCCAGGTAGCCCGGCTGTCCCACGGCACCACGGTGGCGACCAACGCGCTGATCCAGGGCAAGGGCGGCAGGCTGGCCCTGGTGACGACGGCGGGCTTCCGCGACCTGCTCGAAATCGGCCGGCAGATCCGGCCGCACATGTTCGACCTGCAGAAGGACCATCCGCCGCCGCTGGTGCCGCGGCAGCGGCGGCTGGAGGCGGCCGAGCGGGTGACGGCCGACGGCGCGGTGCGCACGGCGCTCGGCCAGGACGAGATCGACCGCCTGGTCGCCGCGGTGCGGGCGAGCGGCGCCGAGGGCTGCGCCATCTGCTTCCTGTTCTCGTTCCTCAATCCGGCGCACGAGCGGCTTTTGCGCGACGCGCTGACCGCGGCGCTGCCGGACCTGCACGTGACCATCTCGTCCGACGTGCAGCCCGAGTTCCGCGAATACGAACGGCTGTCGACGACGGTGCTGAACGCCTATCTGCAGCCGGTCATGGCAACGTATCTGCACGATTTCGAGTCGGCGCTCGGCGCCGCCGCGCCACGGGCCGCGCTCGGCATCAACCAGTCGGCGGGCGGCCTGATGTCGCCCGAACGCGCCCGCGAGCTGCCCGTGCGCACGGCGCTTTCGGGCCCGGCGGCCGGCGCGGTGGGCGCCATCCATATCGCCGGGCGCGCCGGCGCGCGCGACGTCATCACGCTGGACATGGGCGGCACCAGCGCCGACGTCTGCCTGATCCGCGACGGCGCCGCCGACATGACCTACGAGCGCTGGATCGAGGGCTATCCGACGCGCCTTGCCAGCATCGACATCAACGCCGTCGGCGCCGGCGGCGGCTCGATCGCCTGGTTCGACCGGGACGGCCTGCTGAAGGTCGGGCCGGTCAGCGCCGGCGCGGCGCCGGGCCCGGCCTGCTACGGCGCCGGCGGCGGCGAGCCGACGGTGACGGATGCCAACCTGGTGCTGGGCCGGCTGTCGCCGAAGGGGCTGCTGGGCGGCGGCATGCCGATGGACCTGGCGGCCGCGCGGCGGGCGTTCGAACCGCTGGCCGAACGCCTGGCGATGCCGGTCGAGCGCACGGCGCACGGCGTCATCGGCATCGTCGTCGCCAACATGGTCCGCGCCCTGCGCGCGATCTCGGTCGAGCGCGGCCACGATCCACGCGACTTCGCGTTGCTGGCCTTCGGCGGGGCCGGGCCGCTGCACGCCGCCGACGTCGCCCGGGCGCTCGGCATCGCGCGCTTCATCGTGCCGCCGGCGCCGGGCATCCTCTGCGCCCAGGGGCTGGTGGTCTCGGACCTGCGCGAGAGCTTCGTGCTGAGCCGGCTGACGCGGGTCGGCGCGGCCGGGATCGACGCGATCCGCGGCATGCTGACCGAGCTCGGCGACCGGGCCGAGACCTGGTTCGCCGGCCAGGCCGCCGCGGAAGACGCCCGCGAGCGGCAGGTGCGGCTCGACATGCGCTATGTCGGCCAGAACTACGAGCTGGCGGTGGAAATGGACGCGGCGGCGGCGCTGGCCGCGGACGCCGACGACCTGCGCCGGCGGTTCTTCGCGGTGCACGACCGCAGCTACGGCTTCCACAATCCGGACGATCCGGTGGAGATCGTCAACGTGCGGCTGACCGCCGTGGTCAGGCTGCGGCATGCCGACCCGCCGGTAACGGCCGGCGAACCGGGCGCGTCGCCGGCACCGTTCGAACGGCGCGACGTGCGCTTCGCGGCCGATACCGCCACGGCGACACCGGTCTTCGATCGCGCCGTCCTGACGCCCGGCCACCGCGTCGACGGGCCGGCGATCGTCGACCAGCTCGACACCACGACGCTGTTGTTTCCCGGCGACCGGCTGGCGGTCGACGCCGCCGGCAACCTGATCGTGGAGATCGGCGAATGAGCGCAAAACCCGCGGCGGCAATCGATCCGATCACGCTGGAGATCCTGTTCAACGGCCTGCGCTCGATCACCGACGAGACCTATATCGCCATCACCAAGGCCGCCTACTCCACCAACATCAAGGAGCGGCGGGACCACTCGACCTGCCTGATGGATCCGCAGGGCCGGCTGATCGTGCAGGCCGAGAACTCGCTGCCGGTGCATCTCGCCTCGATGCTGGGGCTGATGCACAAGCTGCTGGAGAAGTTTCCGGCGGACGAGATCCACGAGGGCGACATCTTCGTGGCCAACGATCCCTATGCCGGCGGCGGCACCCACCTGCCGGACGTGAACCTGGCCATGCCGGTCTTCGTCGACGGCCGGCTGCTGGGCTTCATGTGCAACCTGGCGCACCACGCCGATATCGGCGGCATGTCGCCCGGCAGCATGGCCGGCGGCATGACCGAGATCTACCAGGAAGGCCTGCGCATCCCGGTGGTCAAGCTGTTCAGCCGCGGCGAGCTGGTACGCGACGTGTTCGACCTGCTGCTGCTGAACGTGCGCGTGCCCGAGGAGCGGCGGGGCGACTATTACGCCCAGGTCGCGGCCTGCAAGCTGGGCGTCCGGCGCCTGCTGGAACTGGCCGAGCGCTACGATGCCGGGACACTGGCGGCGGGGTTCGCGGCGATCATGGACCGCACCGAAGCCCGTATCCGCGCCGCCATCGGCGGCATTCCCGACGGCAGCTACAGCTTCCGCGACGTGCTGGACAATGACGGCATGGGTGCCGAGGACATCGCCATCGCCGTGCGCGTCGACGTCGCCGGCGACCGTATTTCCTTCGATTTCGACGGCAGCGGCGCGCAGGTCAGGGGCAACGTCAACGTCACGCTGAACGCCACCCAGTCGGCGGTCTATTACGTGCTGAAGGGCATGCTGGACCCGGAGATCCCGAACAACGACGGCCTGATCCGCGCCGTCGACATCACGGCGCCGCCGGACAGCATCGTCAACGCCGGCTTTCCGGCCGCCGTCGCCGGCCGGGCGAACACGGCCCAGCGCATCATCGACGTGCTGATCGGCGCGCTGGCCCAGGCCCTGCCCGAGCAGGCCGTCGGCGCCGCGAACGGCGCCAACGTGACGGCGGTGTTCTTCGGCGCCGACCCCAGGACCGGGCGCGACTATGTCTATCTGGAGACGCTCGGCGGCGGTTTCGGCGGGCGGGCGCACAAAGACGGCAAGGACGGCGTGCAGGTGCATATCACCAACACCTCGAACCTGCCGGTGGAAGCCATCGAGATGGAGTACCCGCTGCTGGTCGAGAGCTATGGTCTGATCGAGGATTCCGGCGGCCCCGGCCGGCATCGCGGCGGCATGGGCCTGCGCCGCGTGGTCCGGCCGGTCGGGCACGAGACCGTGTTCAACGGCATGGGCGAGCGCTTCCGGCACCGGCCCTGGGGCATCTTCGGCGGCGGCGACGGCGCCACCGGCCGGTTCCTGCTGCGCGGACCGGCAGGCGACGAAGCGCTGGCGGACAAGCCGGCCGGCATCGTCATCGGCCCCGACACCGCCGTGGTCGTGGAAACGCCCGGCGCCGGCGGCTACGGCCCGCCGGCGGACCGCGATTCCGCGGCGCTGGCCGAGGACCGGGCCAGCGGCAAGTTCAGCGACGCCTACCTGCGCCGCCACTACGGCGACGCGGCGGACGATTGACCCGCCGCGATGACGGACGACCGCAGCTATCCCGACCGGCCGATCGTCGGCATCGGCGTCGTCGTCTTCAAGGGAACCGAGGTGCTGCTGATCCGGCGCGGCAAGCCGCCGCGACAGGGCCAGTGGAGCCTGCCGGGCGGGGTGCAGGAACTGGGCGAGACCGTCCACGAGGCGGCGCGGCGCGAGGTGGCCGAGGAGACCGGCGTCGACATCGATATCGTCGGCCTGATCGACACCGTCGACACGATCGAACGCGATGAGCGCGACCGCGTGCGCTACCACTACACGCTGATCGACATCGCCGCCACCTGGCGCGAAGGCGAGCCGCGCGCCGGCAGCGACGCGGCCGGCGTCTGCTGGGCCCCGCGCGCCGGCCTCGGCGCCTACGACCTGTGGGACGAAACGACACGCATCATCGGCCTGGCGGAAGCGCTGGTCGACGGCGGCCGGTAATCACCCGGATCGCCGGACCCGGCCCTCAAACGTCATGCCAGCACCGCGCAGACCGTGATAGCGGTGAAAATGGCGCGATATCGGTGCCAGCATGCTTCGAGACGACGCTCCGCGTCTCCTCAGAGCGTGTGAATGAATTACTCACGACCCAAAAGAAGCCGTCATGCTGGCGCAGGCCAGCATCCAGCGGCATCGTAACCTGTTGAAAAACAACAAACGTGGATCCTGGCCCCCGGCCTGCGCCGGGGCAGGCTCCGCCAGGATGACAACCTGGGTGGCTGCGGTGCGATTCTTT
>JANQKO010000142.1 GCA_028281075.1 Alphaproteobacteria bacterium
CGCCTGCCAGCAGCAGCGCGATCAGAAGGCAGACCGCTGGAACGAGATAGACGCGGGCCGCGATGCTCATCGCCGGTCCCCCCGGACATGGAGAAAGACCCCCGTCGGCACATAGGATTAGATCAACCGGGCTAATTATTTGCTAAGGCGGCCACACCCGGTGGCGGTCCGCCCGGTTCCGGGAACGGGCGGCGAGAAAGGCGGGTTAACCGCGCAACCGGTCGGCGGCCGTATCGAGCTCGCGCATCAATTCGGCGATCAGCGCCGCGGCGGTCCGGCGGCGGGACAGGCCCACGCCCTGGCCGGCCCAGAGCGACAGGAACTCGGCCCGGTCCTGCCGCGCGGCGGCGGCGCGCATGGGCCGGGTCAGCGCGTTCTGGTAGGGAAACGGCAGAATGCCGTCGCCGCCATCGCCGTCCCCATGCTCGATCCCGGTCATGGCCTGGTTGACGACGCCACGTGCCGGCTTGCCCGAGAATGCCGAGGTCAGCCGGGTGTCCGCGGCCGTCGCCGCCAGCAGCGCCGACTTGTAGGCATCGGGCACGCCGGCCTCGTCGCAGGTCAGGAAGCCCGTGCCCATCTGCACCGCCTCCGCGCCCAGCGCCAGGGCGGCGGCGATGCCGCGGCCGTCCATGATGCCGCCCGAGGCGACGACCGGCACCGAGACCGCGTCGACCACCTGCGGCACCAGCGCCATGGTGCCGATCAGCCCGGTATCGATCTCGCCGTCGAAGGTGCTGCGGTGGCCGCCCGCCTCGGCGCCCTGGGTGATGACCGCGTCGCAGCCGGCCGCTTCCAGCGCCACCGCTTCCGCCGGCGTCGTCGCCGTGCCCATCAGGAACATGCCGTGCTGCTTGATGGCCGCGACGGCGTCGCGCGGCGGGAGGCCCGAGGTAAAGCTGAAACTGGCCGCGCCACTGGCCAGCGCGGCGGCCAGCAGTGCCTCGAACGCCTCGGCGGGCGGTGGCGGCGCGGTCGGCGGCGCCAGCCCCAGCGCGTCGTGATAGGGCGCCAGGCGGGCGAGCGCCGGCGCGGTCTCGGCCGGCGGCGGCGGTACCGGCTGCGGGGCGAACAGATTGATGCCGAAGGCCCGGTTGCTGCGCTCGCGCACCGCCCGGGCCGCCGACGCGATCTGCGCCGGCGTCGAGTAATTGGCGCCGATGAATCCCAGGCCGCCGGCTTCCGCCACGGCGGCGACCAGCGCCGGTGTGTCGCCGCCGCCGGCCATGGGCGCCTGTATGATCGGGCAGGACAGGTTGAAACGCGCCATCAGGCTGGTCTGCATATCGTACCTCGTTGGCGGCTTGCCGCGCTCGCGGCCAGATCGATCAGCAATGCCAGCAGCGGCAGCAGCGCGCCGATGGCGAACAGCGCGGCATAGCCGCCGCCGGCGGCGAACAGGAAGGACAGGCCATAGGCGGCGCCGGCCTGCCCGGCGGCGAAGGCCGTCGTCGCCAGGCCCCAGGCGGCCTGCTGGCGTTCGCGGTCCGGCGGCGCCAGTTGCCGCACCCGGCCCAGCACCAGTGGCACGATGCCGGGCACGAAGGCGCCGACGACCAGGCTGGAGACGACCAGGCCACCGGCCGCGTCCGAGACGGCCAGCCAGCCGATGCCGGCGGTCTGCACCGCGAAGGCCAGCCGCAGCGTGGCCCGGAAGCCGATCCGGTCGGCGACCTGCCCGGCCAGCACCGGTCCGGCCATGGCACCGAGGCCGAACAGCACCCAGTAGCCGCCGCCGGCGACCAGGCCCTGTCCCAGTCCGCGGGCGATATAGTCGACCAGGAACACCATGTGCGGCACCAGGCCGGCGGCGTTCAGGCCGTATTCGAGGTAGAGCGCCCGCAGCGCCCGGCTCGTGCCCGCCGCCGCCGGGCGCGCCGGCGCCGGTGCCGGGTGCTGCCGGGGCGGCCAGCCGCCCCAGGCCAGCGCCGTCAGCAGCAGCGACAGCAGGCCCAGCCCGGCCCAGGTCTCGACCAGGCCGAGGCGCAGCAGGGCGGGCACCAGCGTACCCGAGGCCGCGATGCCCAGGCCGACACCGGTGAAGATGACGCCGCCGGCCAGCCCCTGGCGCCGCGTCGGCACCCGTGGCAGCACGGTCGCGGCGGCCAGCACCATCAGCGTCCCGCCGGCGATGCCGGCGGCCAGGCGCCAGGTGAAGAACCAGAAAAACGGCAGCGGCGCGGCGCAGGCGAGAAAAGCGAGGCTCGCCAGCAGCATCATGCCGCGTAGAACGGCCGGCGCGCCGGCCCGGGCCGCCAGCCGCCGCGTCAGCAGGGCACCCATCAGGTAGCCGACCAGGTTCGCGGCGTCGAGATAGGCCGCCTGGCCCGGCGTGAACCAGCCGGCGTCGACCAGGGCCGGGATCAGCGGCGTATAGGCGAAGCGGGACAGGCCGATCCCGACCAGCGTCGCGCAGAGCGCCGCGCCGGTCGGCCGCCACATCGCCGTCTCGGTGGTCCACATGCCGGCAGATTAGACGGGCATTGCCCTCCGGAAAAACGATTTGGATTGATATAGGCTATCTGAAATAGCGATAGCGGGCCGGCAGGGCCACGAAAATGGGCCGAAAGGTCTGTTTTCAAACCGTCTCCTATTCCGCCGCCGCCTGCGCCGCGGGGGGACGGACATGGTCGATGAACGCGGCCAGCGCGCTCGAGACATAGGCGTCCCGGCGCCGGATGAACAGGGTGGCGACGTCGGCCTCGGCGCCCGTCAGGTCGTGCGTGGCGACGCGGCCGTCGCGCGCGGCCGCGGCCAGGACGCTGCGTGGCAGCAGGGTCACGCCCAGCCCGGCGGCGACGCAGCCGATGATCGAGTCGATGGTGCCGAATTCGAGCCGCCGCAGGCCGACGATGCCGCGCCGGGCCAGGATCTCCTCCAGCCGCTGGCGATAGGAGCAGCCGGCCCGCAGCACGACGATCTTCACGTCCGGTCCCTGGTGAAGCCGATCCAGCGCCGGCACTGACGGCGCCGTGGCCACGGTCAGCGTTTCGTGGAACACCGTTTCCGCCGCCAGGGCCGGGTGGTCGACCGGTCCGCAGACCAGGGCGCCCTCCAGTTCGTGCGCCAGCACGGCCTCGATCAGTTCCGCGGTGGTGCCGGTCCGCAGCACCAGGTCGACCTGGGGATGGGCCGCGGCATAGCTGGCCAGCGCCGGCGACAGGCGGATCGCCGCGGTGGTTTCCAGCGCGCCGACGGTCAGTGCCCCCCTTGGATGCCCGTCGTCGCCGGCGGCCCGGCGGGCGTCGGCCAGCAGATGGCCGATGCGTTCGGCATAGGGCAGCAATCGGCGTCCGGCGGCGGTCAGCGTGACGCCACGGTTATGCCGGTCGAAGAGCGCGGTGCTGAGCGCCGTCTCGAGCTGCCGGATGCGGCCGGTCACGTTCGACTGCACCGTGTTCAGCTCGGCCGCGGCCCGGTTCATGCCGCCCTGCCGCGCCACGGCCTCGAAGACCTTCAAAGCGCCGGAATCCATCTGCCGCCATCTCATCTGTTGGCCGGATAGGCAGCTTAGATGGAAATCTGTTTTTCGAATAGAGTGTGGTGGGGGAGCGGGCCGGTGCCGTGCGAACGAAAAATGTTCTAGCAGGCTGCTGGAATAATCCGATATCACGGCTGACCATCCTTCGAGCCAGCCCCTGTCGGAGCTTCCTCAGGATGAGGAATCTTTTGAAGTCAACGACTTATCCTTAGGCTGAGAGCCTGTGAAAGAATCGCACCGAAGCTACCCAGGTTGTCATCCTGGCGGAGCCTGCCCCGGCGCAGGCCGGGGGCCAGGATCCACGTTTGTTGTTTCTCAACAGGTTGCGATGCCGCTGGATGCTGGCCTGCGCCAGCATGACGGCTTCTTTTGAGTCGTGAGTAATTCATTCACACGCTCTGAGGAGCGGCGCAGCCGCGTCACGAAGGGTCGGCCATCACATGCCGCTTTTCCGACCGGCCGTTAAAGGCGCGCGAACAGGGCCTATAGAAAATTAGGGAAGCGACGACCGCAGGTTGCGGGCCTACATTTCAGCCAGTTCGCCATCGGCGTCTGATCCGTGCGCCGGGCGTGCCTTCGCGGCGTTCTTTGCGCGGCTGCCGGCCTCACGGAGATGGGCGGCGCGCCCGACTGCCCCCCCGTTGGGCGCGCCGTCCGCTGCTACTGGCCCTGGCCGAGGGAATAGCCCGGCTCGCCGTCGAACGTGTAGAGATGCTCGGTCTTGATGAAGTCGATGCCGGCCTCGGCCAACCGTGTCAGCAGGCCGACGATCGCGGCGTGATCGAACGGCTGCCCGGACGCGGCCAGGAACCGGCAGCGCCAATGGTCGGTGCAGAAGGTCTCGGGCAGGCCGTCGGGCCAGACCTTTACGCCGCGGTTGGTGATCATGGCCAGCTCGACCGCGCCGTTGTCGGCATGCCGCATGTCGCCGGCGAGCTGCGTGACCGGCGCCGTCGACTGCACGAAGACGTCGATGCCGACCAGTTCCTTGTTCGCGGTCCGGCGCGGACCGGCGGTCGGCACCGTGAACGGCCGGGCGTCGGCGGCATAGGTCACCGGCGGCAGCTTCGCCGGCGTCTCGCCCAGCCGCGTGATCACGGCATCCGCGAAGGCGGATGTGCCGACCTGCCGTTCGGAAATGCCCGGCTTGAAGATGTCGTAGGTGTGGATGCCGTCCTCGATCGTCTTCAGCCAGGCATTGTGGACGCGTTGCGCGACGTCGGGCTGGCCGGCATGCACCATCATCATGACGCCGGCCAGCAGCAGGCCGGACGGGTTGGCCACGTCCTGGCCGGCGCGGCGCGGCGCCGAGCCGTGGATGGCCTCGAACATGGCGCAGTCGGCGCCGATATTGGCCGAGGGCGCCAGGCCGACCGAGCCGGCGATCTGCGCCGACACGTCGCTGAGCACGTCGCCATAGAGGTTCGGCAGCACGATCACGTCGAAGTCTTCCGGCGTGTCGGCCAGCTTCGCCGCGCCGATGTCGATGATCCAGTGCTCGTTCACGATATCGGGATATTCGGCCGCCACCTCATCGAAGACCTGGTGGAACAGGCCGTCGCTGAGCTTCATGATGTTGTCCTTGGTGAAGCAGGTGACCTTCCGCCGGCCGTGCGCCTTGGCGTATTCGAAGGCGTAGCGGGCGATCTTCTCGCAGCCGGGCCGGGAGATCAGCTTCAGGCACTGCACCACGTCGTCGGTCTGCCGGTGCTCGATGCCGGCATAGAGGTCCTCCTCGTTCTCGCGCACGACGACCACGTCCATGCCGGGATGCCGGGTCGCCACGAACGGCGCGTAGGCGACGCTCGGCCGGACGTTCGCGAACAGGCCTAGCGTCTTGCGCACGGTCACGTTCAGGCTCTTGTAGCCGCCGCCCTGCGGCGTCGTGATCGGCGCCTTGTAGAACAGCCTGGTGCGGCGCAGGCTGTCCCAGGCGTCCGACGAGATGCCGGCCGAGTGGCCGGCGAGATAGACCTGTTCGCCGATCTCGATCGGCTCGAGCGCCAGCCTGGCCCCGGCCGCCTCGAGCACCTTCAGGCTCGCGTTCATGATCTCCGGTCCGATACCGTCGCCATAGGCGACGGTGACCGGCACCGCCTCCGCCGTGTCCGTCGCCATCGGCATCGCCTCCTTGTCATGGGACTTCAGTTGCACGTTCATTCCCGGATCTCCCGATAGGGTCGTTCCGAGATGGAGATGGGGGCGAGCGCCTGATCCGGGAAATCGATAAATATCAAAATTATGATCGGTATGAACGATCAGCTATCGTGCCGGCCCTGACCCCGGTGGTGGCGACCAGCGTGGCGTGACCTTCGGCTCGATGCCGGCGAGCCCGGCGGGCGGCGGCATGTCGTAGCCGAAGCCGGGGAGGATCTTGGTCGTCGGCGGCGTTTCGCGCCGCCGCCAGATGCGGACCGCATCCAGGCGCTTGACCAGGTCGAAGCCGTCCGGCGGCGGATTGGCCCGGGTCAGCCAGTGGCTGGCGAATTCGGGTGCCTTGTCGTGGATGGCGTCGATCTCGGCGCGGTGCAGCCCGGCGAAGTAGAGCGGCACGTCGTGGTGCAGCGTGTAGTACCCGCCCGAGACCCACCAGGGCGTCCGCGACTCGTCGACCACCGCGGCCACGTCGTCCTGCCGGGACAGCCAGAGATAGGCCCGTCTGCTGTCGACGTCGGCGAGCAGCCGGTCGCCGTGCAGCTTTTCCTGATAGGGCAGCGCCGTGGCGAGGCCCAGACCCGAGACCGTGAGCGGCCAGGCCGCGAGCGCCGCCAGCCCGGCCGACCGCAGCCGGACCCGGCCGGCGGGCGGGACGAGACGGCACGCCCGGTCGAGCACATGGGCAAATCCGAGCAGATAGAATGGCGTGAACCAGAGCACGAAGCGGGTTTCCTTGTGGGCCGGCACGTGAAACGCCAGCAGGCCCGTCGCCGCCACCAGGATCAGCGGCCAGGCCCGCCGCCGGTTCATGACCAGGCCGAGCGTGCCGAGCACGGCGATACCGCCCGACAGCAGCACGATCGCGGCGCCGTAGAAATAGAACCGCCGCACGCCGAAGATCTCGGAAACGTTCTGCAGAAAGTTGAGTTCGAGATTCAGGATGATCGAGCTGAGGAAATAGTCCCAGCTATAATGGTCGAGCAATCCAATCGCGACCACCGCCAGGCAGAACGCGGCAAGGGAATAGGCGGCGCTGCGTCGGTGGCAGGCCAGGTGGACGAGAAGCAGGACGCCGATCATCGGCAGGAACTGAAACCGGATCGCGACCGTTAGCGCGGCGAACAGGCCAAACCCCAACGCGGCCGTCCGGCCCGGCTTCGCGAACAGCAGGGCAATGGTTGCGAACAGGGCATAGACACCGAGCACGTCCGGCATCGGCTTATGGGCGAAGTAGACGAGCTCGTACCAGAACGCGGCGAGAAGCAGCGCCAGCCGGGCGGCGGACTCGTCAAAGACGGCCTGTCCGACGCGGTAGACGAAATAGGGCAGCGACAGACTGATGACGCAGAATGCGACCTCGACGCCCCTGATATAGTAGTCTGGCCCCCGCAGGCCGGCCTGATCGAAGAGCGACAGAATGGCGGCGATAAAGCCGGGGATGAGCCAGGACCGGATGCCGTAGGTGTATTCCCACGGCACGAGGCCATGACCGAACGCCAGCCGGTGCGCCTGCTCCAGATACTGGAACATCTCGTCGGGATGGGCCATCGAGTTCGAGCTGAAGGCGACGAGCACCCGCAGCAGCAGGGCGGCCAGCAGGACCAGGGGCAGGTACGTCCAGGTCCCGGCGGCGGCCGGACGATCGGGTCGGCCGTAGCCGGCGAACCATCCGGCCGGCCAAGCGGTTCCCTGTCGGCGTTGTATCGGCTGCATTCAGATACCGGCCGGTTGTCTCGTCCCCAACCGGCCGATCCCGTCGGACGGACCGACGGGAGATTCCCGTGAGGCACCGTGCAGAGCGACAACCATGATCCACGGAACGTCATATTCCGTGTAGGATTGTCCGATCTATACGCCAATGCTCACACCGGGTGCGCGCAACGTCAAGACCAACCAGCGGCTGGGTTGCGCCGATGCGGCGTCGGCCGATCCGAGGCAGTCGGACGTGATGAAATTTTTCGATCAAGATTTCCGATAAAATTTTCGATTTTGATCGGCAACGACGATTAATTTCTGGCTGCCGTTACTATTTCCCGCCGGTGATGCCCGAATCGGTTGCGCCGTGAACAGGCACGACGCTAGGATCGAAACAGTGATGGTTCCCGTCAGGGACGCAAGAGGGAACGGGGTAAGATGCGGCCGCCGAGATCCGGTGGCCAAAGCGATGCCCCGGCTGCCCCCGCAACTGTAGGCGGCGAGCAAGCGCCCATATCCGGCCACTGGGAAACTGGGAAGGCCGGGCGCCGGCGACGACCCGCGAGCCAGGAGACCTGCCGTCACCAGCGTCACCCAACCGCTGTCCGGGGTGTGTCGGTGGGACGGAAACCCGTTTGCGGTGGCGCGCGGAAACGCGTGGCTGCTGGGGTTTTTGGTCGTGGGTGAACATCCTCCCGGACCTTCGGAACGTTCAGGACTCGATCGGATCGGGCCGTGCATTCGGCCTGGCTGCGACGCGGATTTCCGTCGCCGGGCGCCGGCGGCACGGGCCGTCACGCGCCTCCATGCAGCTCTTGAACCGACAGGACCGAATGGGGACCGCAATGATTCTTTCTTCACATCGTTATGTCGCGGGCTTGGTGCTCGCGGGCGCGTTCGCCGTGGCCGGCGGGACGTTTAGTCCGCCGGCGGCGGCCGATGATGCCGTCCGGCGGCTGCCCGACATTGTCGTCTCGGCGAGCCGGGTGCCGCTGCCGGCCGACGAGACCGGCAGCGCCGTCACGGTGATTACCGGCGAACAGCTCGAACGGCGTCAGATACGCGTGGTCTCCGACGTGCTGCGCGACGTTCCCGGCGTCGCGGTCAACCGCACGGGGCCGGCCGGCGCCCTGACGCAGTTGCGCCTGCGCGGCGCCGAGGGCAACCAGACGCTGGTGCTGATCGACGGCATCGAGGTCAACAACCCGGCCGGCGGATCGGAATTCGATTTCGCCAACCTGCTGAACGTCGGGATCGACCGCATCGAGGTGCTGCGCGGGCCGCAGAGCGCGCTTTACGGCAGCGACGCCATCGGCGGCGTCGTCAACATCGTCACCGCGCGGCCAGGGACGGGCCTGACATTGACCGCCCGCGGCGAAGCCGGATCGTTCACGACGCGCGACGGCCTGCTCGGGCTCGGCTATGGCGGCGACCGGTTCCACGCCAGCGCCGTCGTCAACCGGATCGAGACCAACGGCGTTTCGGTCGCGGATGCCGCCGCCGGCAACAGCGAGGACGACGGCTACGACAACACGACGGCGCGGCTGAGGCTCGGCTTCCGGCCGCTCGACAACCTGGAGATCGACGCCGTCGGCATGCTGGTCGACAGCGAACGCGAGGGCGATGCGTCCGCGACGGTCGTGAACGCGGTCGATTCCGACGACGAGTCGGACACGCTGGAGCGCTATGGCCGGATCGGCGCCCGGCTCGACCTTTTCGGCGGCGCCTGGCGGCACCGCGCCAGCGCCAGCCATGTCG
>JANQKO010000209.1 GCA_028281075.1 Alphaproteobacteria bacterium
CAGCGTGTCTCCGGCAACGATCACGCTGGGGCGGATGGCGATCAGCGCCGGGTTTCTGTTTCTGCTAGTGAAACGCCAGGGACAGGCACTGCCGACGGACGCCGTGACCTGGTGGTGTCTCGCGGGCGTCGCGCTGTTCGGCAACGCGCTGCCGTTCTTCCTGATCGCGGCGGCCGAGGAACATGTCGACAGCGGCCTCGCCGCCATCCTGATCGGCGCGACGCCGCTGTTCACGATCCTGCTGGCGCATCGCTTCACGGCCGACGAAAAGCTGTCGCCGCAACGGCTGATCGGCGTCGGCATCGGCTTTCTCGGCCTGGTCGCGCTGGTCGGGCAGGACGCGCTGCGGGGCCTCGGCGACGATATCGGCGCGCAGGCCCTGCTGCTGGCGGCGGCGCTCAGCTTCGCCGTCAACGCGGTCGTCGCCCGCCGCATGCCGCCGCAGCCGCACCTGGTCAGCGGCTTCGCCGTCAGCCTGTGCGCCACCGCGATGCTGTTCCCCTTCGCCGTGGCCGCCAACGGCGCGGACGCCGGGGCGCCGGACTGGCCGGCGGTGCTCGGCATCGCCTGGCTTGGCCTCGTGTCGACGGCGGGCGCGACGATTGCCTTCTTCGCGCTGATCCGCCGCGCGGGCGCCGGCTTCACGGCACAGGGCAATTACCTCGTGCCGATGATCGCCGTGATCCTGGGCGTCGCCGTGCTGGACGAGCAGCCGACCTGGAACCACCTCGCCGCGCTGGCGCTGATCCTGCTGGGCATCCTGGTGGCCAACGCTAAATCCGCTCGCCCTTGACCTTCTTGGTCAACTCGTCGATGGCCTGCTCGGCGTTGGGCAGGTGGGGATTGATGGCGAAGGCACGCTCATAGGCCTCCAGCGCCCTGCCCCATTCCTCGCGCTGACTGTAGATCAGGCCGAGGCCCGCGAGGGCGCCGAAATGCCGCGGCTCCAGCGTCAGCGTCTTCTCGACATCGGCGATCGAGTCGTCGAAGCGTCCCATCATGTAATAGAGCGTCGCACGCTTGTTCCAGCCTTCGGCGTAATCCGGCTTGATCTCGACGATGCCGGACAGCAGGCCGATGCCGTCGGCGTAACGGCCCTCCGACATGGCCCGGACGCTGCGCTGCATCAACAGGTCGACCGTGTCGCTGCCCGACTGCATCCAGATGCCCCAGATCAGATGCTCGATGGCCCGCGCCTCGCGTTTGTCACCGGTGATCAGCAGACGCTGGAACAGCCCGTCCAGCCGCGCGTCGGTCTGGTCGGCCGATGCCGGCGCGAACCCGAGCAGCGGCACGGCGAGCAGAATGGCGGCGAGCAGTCGGCACATGCCTTAGAAGATAGGCGGCAATCCGCCCGACGCAAAGGTCCCGGCGGTCACGCCATCGCGAGGCCGGCCGGCCGGGGACCGCCCGTGGCCCAGTCGAGCAGCTCGACCGTATGCACGACCGGCAGGGACGTGCCCGACCGGATCTGCACCATGCAGCCGATATTGCCGGCCGCCACCACGTCGGGCGCCAGCCGCGCGATATTCCCGACCTTGCGGTCGCGCAGGCGGGTGGCGATCTCGGGCTGGGTCAGGTTGTAGGTGCCGGCCGAGCCACAGCAGAGATGGCCCTCCGGCACGTCCAGCACCCGGAAACCGGCCGTGGCCAGCAGCGCTTTCGGCGTGGTCTTGATCTGCTGGCCGTGCTGCAGCGAACAGGCCGAGTGATAGGCGACCTTCAGGTCCGCGACGCCGACGGTCTTGCGCAGTCCGAGGTCCTGCATGAGCTCGGAGATGTCGCGGGTCAGCGCCGATATCCTTTCCGCCTTGCCGGCATAGGCCGAGTCCTCGCGCAGCATGAAGCCGTAATCCTTGACCGTGGTGCCGCAGCCCGACGCGTTGACGACGACGGCATCGAGGCCGTCGCCATCGAGCTCGGCGGTCCAGGCGTCGACGTTGGCGCGCACGCTGGCCAGCGCCGCCGCTTCCTGTCCCATGTGATGGGTCAGCGCGCCGCAGCAGCCGACCCCCTTCGCCACCACCACCTCGCAGCCATGCCGGGTGAGCAGCCGGACCGTGGCCTCGTTGATGCCGGGGTCCAGGACCTGCTGGGCGCAGCCCGTCAGCAGCGCCACCCGCTTGCGGCGCGGACCTTGGGCCGGGAACACCTGCGGCCGGTCGACCAAGGAGGGTGACGTCAGACGCGCCGGCGCCATGCCGACCATGCCCCCGAGCCGGCCCGGCAGCAGCCGGGCGACGGGCCGCGCCAGCCTGGCGCCGACCAGCGCCAGACGGAACAGGCCCGGCCGCGGCAGCACCAGCGCCAGCAGGCGGCGCAGCAGCCGGTCCGGCAGCGGCCGCGCATAGGTCTCTTCGATATGCTTGCGGGCATGGTCGACCAGATGCATGTAGTGCACGCCCGACGGACAGGTCGACATGCAGGACAGGCACGACAGGCAGCGGTCGATATGCTTGACGACCTTCGCGGTCGCCGGCGCGTCCGCCTCCAGCATGTTCTTGATGAGATAGATGCGGCCGCGCGGGCTGTCGAGCTCGTCGCCCAGCAGCACGTAGGTCGGGCAGGTGGCGGTGCAGAAGCCGCAATGCACGCAGGCCCGCAGGATCTTTTCCGATTCCCGGATGTCCGGATCGGCGAGCTGGGTCAGCGAAAAACTGGTCTGCACGGGCTCAGGACTCCGCGAACATGCGGCCACGGTTGAGGATCGCCTGCGGATCGAAGCTGTCCTTCACCCGCCGGGTAAGCGCCGCCAGCGCCGCCGGCTGCGGCTGGAACACCGGCACCTTGCGGCGCACGGCGACCGGCGCCCGCAGCAGCGTCGCATGCCCGTCGCCGCCGACGGCGTCGCGGACGATCCCGTGATGCGCGTCCCCGGCCGGCGCCAGGGACAGCCAGACCAGGCCGCCGGCCCAGTCGAACAGCGCCCGGCCATCGGCCTGGCCCAGGATGCGGCCGACGATCCCCGGCGCCGCCGTCGGTGTCAGGGACAGCTTCCAGACATCGCTGTCCCGATCACCCAGCAGCGGCTGCACGTCGCGGATCTCGGTCCATAAGCCGCGGGAATTCCGGCTGTGCAGTTCCTCGACCGGACCGAAGCCGCCCAGTTCCTGGCGCAAGGCCCGGCAACGGTGCTCGACCGACGGTCCCGGTCCCTCGACGCGGACGGCCGTGACCGCGGCGCCGGCGCCCGCCACGTAGCCGACCGACGAGGCGGCGGCGGCGGCGGCCGGCAGATGCGCGAGGCCGCTGACCTCGTGCGGACTGCCGCCGGCCCGCGAGAGCGCGGTGACGGCGGTCTCGGCGTCGAGACCGAAGACCAGCACCGTGCGGGCCTTTTCCGGCGCCGGCAGCACCTTGACGGTGATCTCGGTCATGGCGGCGAGCGTGCCGTAGCTGCCGGCCAGCAGCTTGCAGAGATCGTAGCCGGTGACGTTCTTGACCACGCGGCCGCCCGACTTGACGGCGTCGCCGCGACCGCTGACCGCCTTGATGCCGAGGAAGTGGTCGCGTGCCGCGCCCGACTTGATGCGCCGCGGACCGGACAGGTTCGCGGCGATCATGCCGCCCAGCGTCTGCGCGCCGGCGGTGCCGCCGAGCAGCGGACCATAGTCGGCCGGCTCGAAGGCGAGCTGCTGCCGGTTCTGCGACAGCAGGCCCTCGATCTCGACCAGCGGCGTGCCGGCGCCGGCCGTCAGCACCAGCTCGTCCGGCTCGTAGAGGCTGACGCCCGACAGGCCCGAGAGGTCGAGGACGTGCTCGGCAGCGGCCGGCCGGCCGAGCGCCTGCTTGCTGCCCCGGCCAATGATGTCGAGCGGCACCGCCTCGGCGACGGCCCAGCGCACGCAGTCCAATACCTGCGCGGCATCGGCGGGCGCTAGACGTTCCGCCATCCTAGAAGCGCGGCAGGTCGGGGAACGGGATCTGGCCGCGGCTGATATGCATGCGGCCAAGCTCGGCGCAACGGTGCAGTTGCGGGAAGACCTTGCCGGGGTTCAGGCGCTGATCGGGATCGAAGGCGCATTTCACCCGCTGCTGCTGCTTCAGGTCGTCCTCGTTGAACATGGTCTCCATCAGGTCGCGCTTCTCGACGCCGACGCCATGCTCGCCGGTCAGCACGCCGCCCACCTCGACGCAGCGCCGCAGGATATCGGCGCCGAATCCCCCGGCCTTCCCCAGCTCGCCCGGCGCGTTGGCGTCGTAGAGGATCAGCGGATGCAGGTTGCCGTCGCCGGCATGGAACACATTGGCGACCCGCAGCCCGTATTTTTTCGACATTTCGGCCATGCGGGCCAGCACCACCGGCAACTGCCGGCGCGGAATGGTGCCGTCCATGCAGTAATAGTCCGGGCTGATGCGGCCGACGGCGGGAAAGGCCGCCTTGCGGCCGGCCCAGAACCGCAGGCGCTCGTCCTCGCTCTCGCTGACGCGCAGGCTGACGGCGCCGCTGGCGTCGGCCAGGCCGCGCACGGTCTCGATCAGATGGTCGACCTCGACCCGCGGGCCGTCGAGCTCGACAATCAGGATCGCCTCGACGTCGAGCGGATAGCCCGGCTGGCAGAAGGCCTCGGCGGCGTGGATGGCGTCACGGTCCATCATCTCGATGCCGCCCGGAATGATGCCGGCGCCGATGATCCGGGCGACGCAGTCACCCGCCGCCTCGTTGCTGGGAAAGCCCAGCAGCAGCGCGCGCGCGGTTTCGGGCTTCTTCAGAACCCGTACCGTGACCTCGGTGATGACGCCGAGCAGGCCCTCGGAGCCGGTCATCAGGCCGAGCAGGTCGTAGCCTTCGGCGTCCAGATGCTTGCCGCCGAGGCGCAGAACCTCGCCGGACATCAGCACCACCTCGAGGCCGAGAATGTTGTTGGTGGTGAGACCGTATTTCAGGCAATGCACGCCGCCGGAATTCTCCGCGACGTTGCCGCCGATGGTGCAGGCGATCTGGCTGGAGGGGTCGGGCGCGTAATAGAAGCCGGCATGCTCGACGGCGTTGGTGATGCCGAGATTGGTCACGCCGGGCTGGGCGCGCACACAGCGGTTCTCGAAATCGATCTCCAGGATTCGATTGAACTTGCCGAGGCCGAGGATGATGCCGTCGGCCAGCGGCAGGGCGCCGCCGGACAGCGAGGTGCCGGCGCCGCGCGGCACCACCTTGACGCCGCGCTCGCCGCAGAGCTTCAAGATATCGGCGACCTGCGGCACCGTCTCGGGCAGGACCACCGCCAGCGGCGCCTGCCGGTAGGCGGTCAGGCCGTCGCTCTCGTAGGCGCGCAGCTCCTGGTCATCGGCGATCACGCCCTCGCCAGGCACGATCTCGCGCAGCGCCGCGACCAGCTCGGCGGCTTGCGCGATCGTTCCGGCGTCGGGTTCCGGCATACGCATCGCCCCGGCCTCTCCCCTTGATTCCCGGCTCGACGGCCGGGTTCTGTTGGACCGTTTGAAAATGGGCCTGCCGGCCCATTTTCGCGGCCCTGCCGGCCCGCTCCCCCACCCGGCCACCCAACGACAGTATCCTATGGGTGGCGGGGTGGGGGAGCGGGCCGGCAGGGCCATTCACAAACAGACTCTGAAGAGGAATGTAGGCGATGGCGGCGAATTTGCCAATTAATGGAAACGATTTCGCGATATGGAAATCAAAAAATCCGCCCGAAACGGGCGGATCTCAGTCGTGCCGTCGGGCGCGGACGCGCCCGGTCGTCAGCCCTGGCGCGCCTTGAACCGGCGGTTGGTCTTGTTGATGACGTAGACGCGGCCCTTGCGGCGCACCACCCGGCAGTCGCGATGGCGCTTCTTGACCGATTTCAGCGAATTGACGACCTTCATGGTCCGAACTCCGTCTGCACCTCACCCCGAGGCGGCGGCAAACTACTGATCCGCCGGACGTCTGTCAACAAAGGCCAAAGCCGCCTGCTAGCCCTCGCCGCCGTCTTCGGGGAGATGAGCGTGGGCCAGGAACACCCCGACCTCGCCGCTTTCGATGGCGGCGACGCGCTTGGACCAGAGGTCGACCTCCCAGAGCAGCCACTTCTTCTGCCGCGGCCGGAGCGGCATGGCCGGCAGCGACCTGGAGAACTCCTGCAGGGTCGTCAGCACGCGCCTGGCATACTTGTCGCTGATTTCGTCGGCGGTCCGCACCTTGAAGCCGAAATAGCCCATGATGTTGCGCATTTCGATGGCCTCGATCAGATGCGGATCGTCGGGCTGCATGGCCCGCCAGGCCTCGACGGCCGCGCTCTTCGGCTCGGGTGTCTTCAGCATGAAATCGACATAGAGGAACTGGCCGCCCGGCTTCAGGCACTCGACCAGCCGGCCGAGCAGCGGCGGCTTGTTCTCGATGGCGCAGAGCGACTCCCGGGCGATGACGGCGTCGAGAGACTGGGGCGGCAGCTCCATCTCCATGATCGACTCGTTCTCGATACTGACCCAGGCGTCGAGCCGCTCGGTCACCACCAGCGCGCCGGCCGCCTCGGCGAGACAGGCATCCGGCTCGATGCAGGTGACGCGGGCGCCGGTCTGGCTGCCGACCAGGCGCCCCAGCGGCGCGAGTCCGGCGCCCAGCTCCAGCACGTTCATCTTGTCGGTCAGTTCCAAGCGGTCGGTCAACGCGCGGATCTCGGAGGCGATGCCCGGCAGATGCCGGCCGTTGCCGAACATCCGCTGCACCGTCTCGATCCGCTGCGGCGTCCAGTGATCGACCTCGCCCGGCATCGGCGATTCAGGGAAGTCATCCGACGACGACATGCCGGCTTCCGCGCCGGCCGCCCCCGGATCGGCGGCATCGGCACCGTCGGCCGTTCCGCCCCGGATCAGATCGGCGACATCACAGCCTTCCCACCAGGCGCGCAGCCTGGTGCCGAACGAAACCTTCGCGTCGGCGCCATCGTCGTCCCTGGAGCCGGGACGAAATGCCTGCAACATTCCCATCGGATCCTTCTTGCCGGTCTCCGGCCAGCGCAGCAAATCCAGTCTCAGGATGCGGGAAAGCCTTTAAGTCGAGGTTAATGCTTTATGCCGGGTTAAACGGCCCCGTATTCAACCGTCAATGCGTCCCGGCCTCGGCCAACGCGTCGACCTGGGCCATTAATTGCTGCAGCAACTCCCGCGTGCGCGCGGGCCCGAAGCTGTTCGACAAAAAGCCGATGCTGGTGACACAGAAGGCGACATGCATCAAATCGGGGTTGTATCCGTCCGCGGCGCCACGGCGCACAATCTCCTCGAGCGCCTTGGCGGCAAATTCGTGCGTGGCGAGCATCTGCTCTTCCGACGTCTGGCTGTCGTCGCTCATTCCGTCTCCCCGGTTGGCCGGCCGGCGCGTGACCGGCCCGGCATGGCTCGCACATCGCGGGCCGCGGGACAAGCGTCGGGATCGTCGGCCGACGCGGTTCAGCCGCCCGCCGCGAACAGATGGCGCAGCCGGGCGACGAGGTATTTGTTGAATTCCAGCGCGGTGCCCCGCGACACCGCGGCCCGATCCCGTCCCGGCGGCACATCGCGCGGCAGCGGCCAGGGCAGGATGGCGACATCCCCGAGCCGGGCCGCCAGCTCGGCCACCGCGCGGCGCAGATGCAGGTCGTCGGTGACCAGCCAGACGCGTCGGCAGCCCGCCCGCCGCGCCCAGGCCGCGGTTTCGATACCGTCCTGCGCGGTGTTGCGGGCATCGTCGCTGACCTCGACGCAGCAGTCGAAAACCCCGGGCAGCACCGCCCGCAAGCCATCGATATAGCCCGGGTCGGTGCCGTGCCTGGCGCCGGAAACGAACATCCGCACCGGGCCGCCGGCCGTCAACAGCCCGGCGCCCGCGCGCACCCGTTCGTTGCGGCCGGTAAACACGGCGACGCAGTCGCCCGCCGCCCCGGGCCGCTGCGCGGCCGCGGCCGGAACGTCGCCGAGGAACCAGAGATAGGCCGCCGACCAGGCACCAGCGGCGGTCAGCAGAACCGCGAGGCCGGCGATCATGATCCGCATGGCCACCAAACTAGGTGTCGTACCGGCCGAGCGCAATCGTCTACACTCGTGCGGAAAAGAGGTCCGCTGGGGAAACTGCCATGCTGCGCGTGGGCGTCATCGGCTATGGCGCGATCGGCCGCGATCTCGTGGCCGCGATCGCCGAGGGAGCGGCCGGCAACTGCGTCTGCCCGGCCGTGCTGGTCCGCCGGCGTCCGGCCGGGGCGCCGTTCGCGCTGACCGTCCATGCGGACGAGTTCCTGAGCCACGGTCTCGACCTGGTCGTCGAGTGCGCCGGTCACGACGCGGTCGTCGAGCATGGCGAGATGGCGCTGCTGGCCGGCGCCGACCTGATGGTGACCTCGGTCGGCGCGCTGGTGGACGACGCGCTGCGCGAGCGGCTGCTGGCGACCGCCGCCGGCGGCGGCCGGCGCCTGATCGTGCCGGCCGCCGGGATCGGCGCGCTGGACATGCTGTCGGCCGCGGCCGTCGGCGGCCTGGACCATGTGGCGGTCACCGTGCGCAAGGACCCCTCGGCCTGGCTCGGCACGCCGGCGGAACGGCAGTGCGATCTGGAGGCGCTGAACGAGCCGCTGACGATCTACGAGGGACCGGTGCGCGAAGGCGCCCGGCTCTACCCGGCCAACGTCAACATCTCGGCGGCGGCGGCGCTGGCCGGCATCGGGCTGGACCGGACGCAGTTGCGCATCGTCGCCGACCCCGGCATCGACACGCATGTGGTCGAGATCGAGGCCACGGGCGCGTTCGGCCGCCTGCAATTCGTCGAGGACGTCGCCGTCAGCGAGACCAACCGCAAGACCGGCAAGATCGTCGGCATGGCGCTGGTCAAGGCCCTGCGCCAGATGACCGCGACACTGGTGGTCGGCGCCTAGCACGCATTTCCCACATCGGCATCGGTTCATCGTCTTATCGGGAGGTATCCTATGGCGCGGCTTGGTATCGGGTTTTCCGGCGGTCTCACAGCGTCCGAGATCGTCGATTGCGTGCGGCTGGCCGAATCGCTGGGCTACGAATCGGCCTGGGTCGCCGAGGGCCATGGCGGCGACCAGTTCGCGGTGCTTGCCGGCTGCGCCATGCAGACGTCGCGCATCGGGCTCGGCACCGCCATCTCCAGTCTCTTCGTGCGCTCGATCCCGACCATCGCCATGGCCGCCGCCACCGTGGACGAACTGTCGGCGGGCCGCTTCACGCTGGGCGTCGGATCGAGCCACAAGGTGCAGGTCGAGCCCGAGCACGGCGTCAGCTACGGCCAGCCGCTGGCCCGCGTGCGCGACGCTGTCGCCATCATCCGAACGCTGCTGCGCGAGGGACAGGTGCAACACGACGGCGAGACCGTGCGGATCGAGAACTTCGACCTCTGGTTCACGCCGCGGCGCCGCGAGATCCCGATCTACGTCGCGGCGCTGTTCCCGAAGATGCTGGGCGTCTGCGGCGAGATCGCCGACGGCGTCATCCTGACCCGCAGCACGCTGCGGACCGGGGCCGAGGCGATGGCGCATCTGGCCGACGGCGCCGACCGGGCCGGCCGCGACGCGGACGCCATCGACGTCACCTCGCTGCTGCCGACGGCGGTCGCCGAGACCCGGCGGGAAGCGCTCGACATGATGCGCCCCGGCCTCGCCTTCTATGCCGGCTTCTTCCCGCGCTACAACCGGCTGATCGCCGCGCATGGGTTCGAGGACGAGGCCGCCGATATCGCCGCCGCCTGGGCCCGCGACGACCAGGCCGCCGCCATCGCCGCGGTCAGCGACGCGATGATCGACGCCACCAGCATCGCCGGCACGCCGGAGCACTGCCGGGAACGGATCGAGGCCTACCGGCAATCCGGGATCGGCTTGCCGATCATCAGCCCGTTCTGGCAGGGCGACCATCCGAAGGCCGATTTCGACGCCGTGATCCGGGCCTGCGCGCCGGGCTGAGATCGCCGGAGGCCCTCGGCCGGCGTGCCGACGGCACCGTTACCGTGTATGATGACCCGGTCAATCCTCACCAAAAACAATCCAGCGAAAGCGATGCCATGACCGCCTTGCCAGACGCGCCCGCCACGAACTCGCAGATCATCGCCGACTATCGCGCCAAGACGCCGGCCTCGGCGGCGCTCGCCGCCGAGGCACGGGAGCTGTTCCCCAGCGGCGTGACCCATGACGGCCGCTATCTGGAACCCTACGGGATCTACGTGACGCGCGGCGAAGGCGCCTACAAATGGGACGTCGACGGCAACCGCTACATCGATTTCTTCGGCGGCCACGGCGCCCTGCTGCTGGGCCACAACCGGCCGGAGGTGATCGCCGCCGTGCAGACAGCGCTGCAGGACGGCACGCATTTCGGCGCCAACCAGGAACGCGAGGTGCGCTGGGCGCAGCTCGTCAAGCAGCTTATCCCGAGCGCCGAGCGGGTGCGCTTCACCTCGTCCGGCACCGAGGCGACGCACATGGCGCTGCGCCTGGCGCGGGCTTTCACCGGCCGACGCCAGGTGATCCGCCTGAAGACCCATTTCCACGGCTGGCACGACCATGTCACGTCCGGCTTCAACAGCCATTTCGACGGCGCGCCCACGGTCGGCGTGCTGCCGGGCGTCGCCGAGGGCGTGCTGCTGCTGCCGCCGAACGACCTGGACGCGGTGGCCGCCGCGCTTGACGCGAACCAGGACATCGCGGCGATGATCCTGGAGCCGACCGGCGGCAGCTTCGGCATGGTGCCGGTCGACGGCGCCTATCTGCAGGGCCTGCGCGAGCTGACGCGGGCGCACGGCGTGTTGCTGATCTTCGACGAGGTGGTCACCGGCTTCCGGGTCTCGCGCGGCGGCGCGCAGGCGCATTACGGCGTCACCCCGGACCTGACGACCCTGGCCAAGATCCTGGCCGGCGGCCTGCCCGGCGGCGCCGTCGTCGGCCGCAAGGACATTCTCGACAGCATCGACTTCGCGGCCAGCCGGGAACAGGGGCGCGAGAAGATCGCCCATCCCGGCACCTTCAACGCCAACCCGGTCTCGGCCGCCGCCGGCATCGCCGCCCTGCAGATCATCGCCGACACCGATGCCTGCGAGCGGGCGAACGGGCTGGCCGAAACGCTGCGCGGCAAGCTGAATGCCGTGATCGAGGACGAGAAGGTCAACTGGGCCGTCTACGGGACCTTCTCCGGTTTCCACATCTTCACCAATCCGCGGGGCGGCGCGGTGTCGCCGGCGACCTTCGACCCCGCGGACCACGCCTATGACGAGCTGAAATCCAATCCGCCCGGGCTTGTGAATAAGTTCCGCGTCGCCATGCTGCTGAACGGCGCCGATTTCAGCGCCTGGCCGGGCGGCCTGCTGTCGGCGGCCCATACCGAACAGGACCTGGACGCGGCGGCCGAGGGCTTCCGGCAGGTCCTGCGGATGCTACGCCAGGAAGGCGAAATCTGACACCGAGAGAAATTCGCCGATCTCGATACGGATTTGGCCAACGGCCTCCGCATCTGGTCATTGCCGGACTTGATCCGGCAATCCAGACGGCGCCTGCCCAACGCGTCGTTCTGGATCACCGGGTCAAGCCCGGCGACGACAACAATGGGGACACGAACTGGTTGAATACAAAAGTTTCGATCCGAGTCGGACTCTCAGACCTGCTTAACCCTAACGCCGGCCCGCATAACCCAAAACGTTATCGGTAAATTAATCGGCATCGGGGACAGTCGGACCGGGGACACCTGCGGTTGCAATCCGAGATCTCCGGCCGATCGTTCCGTCCCCGGCGGTCGGCCGGGAGCGGTGCGCATTTGGTGAAACTCGGCAAGCTGCTGACGTCGGGTCCGGGCCGGTCGACGCCCGCGGACATGGAATTGGCACGCCTGTTCGCCGACGCCGCCATGGGCATCTACCGGATCGACACGGCCGGCCGCTACCTCGACGTCAATCCGGCGCTGGCCCGCATGCACGGCTTCGACGGGCCGGACGCCTTCATCGCCCATTTCAACGACCCGCGCCGGCAGCGCCATGTCGATGCGGAGGCCTGGGCCGCCGCGCTGCGCGAGGCCGACCGGCGGGGCCGGCTGGCCGATGTCGAATGCGAGGTCCGGGACCGCGACGGCGAGACCTTCTGGTGCGCCGAATGGATCCATCCGCGCCTGGACATGCGGGGCCGGCGCGACGGCCATGACGGCTTCGTCATCGACCTGCGCCGGCGCAGGCAGGCCGCCCTCGAGACCGAACAGGCGCTGCGGGAAAGCGAGGGCCGGTTTCAGGCGCTGGTGCAGGGCTCGATCCTGGGAGTCCTCGTGCACCAGCAGGGCCGGCTGGTCTACGTGAACCAGGCGCTGGCCCGGACCATGGGCTACGAGGCCGACGACGCCGTCGGCATGACCATCGACAACCTTGTCCTCCGCGACGACCTGCTGCGCCTGCAGCAGCTTCGCGAGCAGGGTCAAAACGACAGCATCGAGCTGCGCTGCAAGCGGCGCGATGGCTCGATCATCTGGCTCAACACGCTGTCGCATCCGATCGAATGGAACGGCCAGCCGGCCCGGCAGGTGACCATCATCGACATCAGCGACCGCAAGGTCGCCGAGGAGGTCCGCCGGCAAAGCGAGGAGAAGTACCGTTATCTGGTGGAAGGCTCGATCCAGGGCATCCTGATCCAGCGCGACCTGCGGCCGCTGTTCATCAACAAGGCCTATGCCGACATCTACGGCTACACGGTCGACGAGATCATGGCCATGGAGACGATCACGGACCTGTTCTACGAGGACGACCGGGCGCGCCTGACCGAGTACAGCCGGCGCCGGTTCAGCGACGCCGACGTGCCGGTCCGCTACCCCTATCGCGGCCTGTGCAAGGACGGCAGCGTGGTCTGGCTCGAAAACCAGGTCTCGGTGGTGACCTGGGAGGGCCAGAAAGCGATCCAGGCCACCACCTTCGACATCACCGACAGCAAGCGCGCCGAGCTGGCGCTGCGGGCGAGCGAGGAAAAGTTCCGCAATCTGGTCGAAGGATCGGTGCAGGGCACGCTGATCGTCGACGGCACCTGGAAGCCGCTGTTCATGAACCGGGCCTTCGCCGACATCTTCGGCTACGAGTGCATCGAGGATTTTCTCGCCCACGCCTCGCTGAACGACCTGGTGCCGCCCGGCGAGCGGCAGCGGCTGCGGCGCTACACCAAGGCGCGGCTGCGGGGCGGTCCCACGCCGTCACGCTATGACGCGCGCAGCCGGCGGCGGGACGGCGCGCAGATCTGGGTCAACTGCGTCGTCACGCCGATCGAATGGGACGGCGAGACGGCGCTGCAGGTCCTGGTCATCGACGTGACGGCGGAGAAACAGGCCCAGGAGGCGCAGCGTCTGGCCAGCGAGCAGGCGGAAATGGCGAACCGCGCCAAGTCCGAGT
The DNA here is from genome assembly GCA_028281075.1 of Alphaproteobacteria bacterium. GTDB lineage: Bacteria > Pseudomonadota > Alphaproteobacteria > JANQKO01. The sequence continues at coordinate 13,325 of JANQKO010000209.1, forward strand.
TCCTGGCCAACATGAGCCACGAGCTGCGCACGCCGCTGAACGCCATCATCGGCTTCGCCGAGGGCATCAAGAGCCAGGCCTTCGGCCCCGGCTCGGTGGAGAAATACGCCGACTACGCGCAGGACATCTACGACAGCGGCCATCACCTGCTGTCGATCATCAACGACATCCTGGATCTGGCGAAGATCGATTCCGGCCGCATGACGCTGGACGAGGGCGTGGTGGTGCTGCGCGAGGTCGCGGCGGCCTGCGTGCGCCTGATCAAGAACCGCGCCGACGATGCCGGCCTCGACATCACCGTCGATATCGCCGACGACGTCCGCCGGCTGCGGGCCGACGAGCGCAAGCTGAAGCAGATCCTGATCAACCTGCTGTCGAACGCGGTCAAGTTCACGCCCAACGGCGGCATCGTCAAGGTCTCGGCCGATATCGAGGCCGACGGCGGACTGGCGCTGCACGTCAGCGACACCGGCGTCGGCATCGAGGCCGACAAGATCCCGCTGGTGATGGAGCCGTTCAGCCAGCTCGCCCAGGCGATGACGCGGGACCATGACGGCACCGGCCTTGGCCTGCCGCTGGTCAAGTCGCTGGCCGAGCTGCACGGCGGGTCGTTCGCGATCGACAGCGATCTCGGCGTGGGCACGACCGTGACGGTGCGCTTCCCGAAACAGCGCGTGCTTTGACGGCGGCCGCGCGGGCTATCCCGTGACGGTTGACGCGCCGGTCCAGCAGGGATGCGCGCCCAGCCGCGCGGCGAGGTAGTCGACGAAGGCACGGACCTTGGCCGACAGGTGCCGGTTGTGCGGGTAGAGCGCATAGATCCCCGGCGCGCTGTCCCGGTAGCCGCCCAGAACCTGTTTCAGCGCGCCCGACCGCAGATCCCGCCAGACGATGAACATCGGCAGGCGGGCCAGGCCGACGCCGCCCAGCGCGGCATGGCGCAGGACATCGCCGTTGTTGGCGCGGAAGTTGCCCCCGGGCCGGAACACGCGCGGACCGTCCGGCGTCTGGAACCGCCATTCCACGGCCGGGCCGGCCTGGCTGTAGACCAGGCAGTTGAACCGGGACAGGTCGTCGATGCCGGCCGGCTCGCCATGCGCCGCCAGGTAGGACGGCGCGGCGCAGACGACCAGCTCGGCCGAGCCCAGCCGCCGCGCCACCAGGCTCGAATCGGCCAGCTTGCCGATGCGGATGACGACGTCATAGCCCTCGTCGATGACGTCGACGAAGCGGTCGTTGACGGTAACGTCGATATCGAGATCGGGATAGCTGGCGAGGAAGTCGGGAATCATCGGCGCCAGTTGCAGAAAGCCGAACGATACCGGCGCGTTGATCTTCAGGCTGCCGCGTGGCTCGGCGTGCAGGCGGCTGACGGACAGCTCGGCCTCGCGCACCTGCTCGGCGATCTGCCGGCACCATGCGTGGTAGCCCTCGCCGACCTCGGTCACGCTGAGGCGGCGCGTGGTCCGGTTCAACAGCCGGGCGCCCAGCCGGTCCTCGAGCGCGCTGACCTGCTTGCTGACGGCGGATTTCGACAGGCCGAGCTGCCGCGCCGCCTCGGAAAAGCTGCCGGTCTCGACGACGCGCGCGAACACTTCCATCCCGGCCAGCCGATCCATCGTCCCGCCCTATCGTTTCCAATAAGGAGACAGTATTGTTCGTTTCAACGGTATTGGCAACCGAATGCAAACCACCCATCTCCCATGCAACGACGCAGGCCCCCCGAGACATGGGAGCAAGGGTGATGTTGCGTATCCGTCCCGGCGCCGAGCGCGGCGTCACGCGGCTGGACTGGCTCGACAGCCGGCACAGCTTCTCGTTCGGCCACTATCACGACGCCCGGCATCCGGGCTTCCGCGACCTGCGGGTGATCAACGACGACCGGGTCGCGCCGCGCACCGGTTTCGGCACGCACGGGCATCGCGACATGGAGATCGTGACCTACGTTCTGGACGGGGAAGTGGCGCACGCGGATACGCTGGGCAACGCGGGCGTGATCCGCGCCGGCGAGGTGCAGCGCATGAGCGCCGGCACCGGCGTCGCGCACAGCGAGCTGAACCCGTCGGCGGACGAGACCGCCCGCTTCTTGCAGATCTGGATCCGGCCGCGCGCGGCCGGCCTGAGGCCCGGCTACGACCAGATCGCCGTGCCCGCGGCCGAGAAGCGGAACCGGCTGCGGCCGATCGTTTCGCCCGACGGCGGCCACGGCACGCTGTCGATCCATCAGGACGTCGGCATTCATGCCGGCACGCTCGACGCGGGCGCGATCCTGACACATGACTTGCCGGCCGACCGGCATGCCTGGCTGCAGGTCGCCCGCGGCGGCCTGCGCCTCGACGGCCGACTTCTGGGTGAAGGCGACGGCGTCGCCATCAGCGCAACGGGCAGCCTGACTCTCGTCGGCGAGACGCCGGCCGAGTTCCTGCTGTTCGACCTCAACTGACCCAACCGATTTCGTAAAGGAGCCTGTGATGACCAAGCTGCTGGTGCTGTACTACAGCATGTACGGCCATATCGAGACGATGGCGAACGCCGTGGCCGAGGGCGCCCGCGAGGGCGGCGCCGAGGTGACCGTCAAGCGGGTGCCGGAACTGATGGCGGCGGACCGGGCGCGGGCCGCCGGCGCCAAGCTGGACCAGGCGGCGCCGATTGCCGAGCCGGCCGAGCTCGCCGACTATGACGCCGTGATCTTCGGCACGCCGACCCGGTTCGGCAACATGGCGGCACAGATGCGGTACTTCCTGGACCAGACTGGCAAGCTCTGGATGGACGGCAAGCTGGTCGGCAAGGTCGGCAGCGTGTTCATCTCGACCGGCACCGGCGGCGGCAACGAGACCACCATCAGCTCGTTCCACACGACGCTGTTCCATCACGGCATGGTCGTTGTCGGCCTGCCCTACGCGGCGCCGGAGCTGACCGACCTCTCCGAAATCCGCGGCGGCTCGCCGCTGGGCGCCGCGACCATCGCCGGCGGGTCTTTTTGTCTTGAACATGGCGATCCCCTAGCCGCCCAGGGCCGGGG
>JANQKO010000214.1 GCA_028281075.1 Alphaproteobacteria bacterium
CTCCGACACCCGCACCAGGGACTTGCCCAGCTTGCCGCCGGGATGGAAGACATGGAACTGGTCCGCAGTGAAGCCCTTGCGCTCCAGCAGCGCCACGGCCAGCGCGTCGCCGACCGCCAGCGACACGGTGGTGGTCGTCGTCGGCGCCAGGCCCATGGGGCAGGCCTCTTCCATCGGCGGCAGCAGGATGGCGACGTCGGACTGCTCGGCCAGCGTGCTGCCGGCGCGTCCGACGATCGCCACCAGCGGGATGGCGAAGCGCCGCGTATAGGCGATCAGGTCGGCCAGCTCAGGCGTTTCGCCGGAATTCGACATCAGCAGCACGGCGTCGTCGGTCTTGATCATGCCGAGATCGCCGTGGCTCGCCTCGGCCGGGTGCACGTAGAACGCCGGGGTGCCGGTCGACGACAGCGTCGCGGCCAGCTTGCCGGCGATGTGCCCGTTCTTGCCCATGCCGCTGACCACCACCCGGCCGGTGACCGCGGCCAGCAGGTCGACGGCGCGGGCGAAGCGGTCGTTCAGCAGGTCCGCGGCCGCGGACAGACCCGCCGCCTCGGCCCGCAGCACCCGCTTGCCGGCGGCGATATCGTCGCTCGCCGCGGCGGCCGGGAGATCCGGTTCGACTTTCGCCATGATCGTCACCTCCGATCCTTAGCCGCGGTGTTAGCGGTATTCGGCCCCGCGTTCAAGGGCGGGAACGGCCGGAAAGCCGCCGGAAAAGCGCGTTCTGTTGTTGACGGCGGGTTTGCCTTCCATGATAACTGAGACACACGCCGAACCAGCGACTTTCCGCAACGCCGGACATCAGAGGGGAGTTCGACCTTGCCGCCAGAGGCCGTGCAGCCCGTCGGTCCGCGGATGCGGCAAGCGGGATCGTGACAGATGCGTAACGACATCAAGGCCGGCGGAAGGTAGGCGGGTGGACGGCGCGACCGGCATCATCGCCTGCCTGTTCTCGACCCTGGCGGCGGCGCTGATCAGCGGCACGGTCTGCCTGTTCGCCGACGATCTCGGGCGGCTGCTGAACGTGGTCGACAAGCCCGACGGCCGGCGCAAGATCCATCCCCGCGCGACGCCGCTGGTCGGCGGCCTGGCGGTGATGCTGCCGCTGCTGGCGGCGGCGCCGATTTTCGCCATCGTCACCGACTTCACCTCGTTCTATCTGGCGCTGTTCGCCGCCGGCATGGTCTGCACCGTCCTGGGCTTCGTCGACGACCGGCGGCATGTGCGGCCGTCGCTGCGGCTGCTGATCTCGGTCGCGGTCTGCGTCGCCGTCCTGATCATGGTGCCGACGTTCGAGCTGACCTTCTTCAATTTCACCTTCCTCGACGACGCCGTCTTCCTTAGCGGCTGGGGCATGCTGTTCACGCTGATGTGCCTGGTCGGCCTGCAGAACGCGGTGAACATGGCCGACGGCAAGAACGGCCTGGTCATCGGCCTGAGCCTGATCTGGACGACGTTGCTGATGATCGTCGGACCGGCGCATCTCGGGCCGCTGCTGGCGGCCATGATCGGCGGGCTGGCGGTCGCCTTCGTGTTCAACATCCACGGACGGCTGTTTCTGGGCGATGCCGGGGCCTACGCGATCAGCATGATGGTCGGGCTGCTGGCGATCTACGTCTACGCCGTCGAGTTCGTCGTCGTGCCGGCCGACCTGGTGGCGCTGTGGTTCCTGATCCCGGTGGTCGACTGCATCCGCCTGATGGTGACCCGGATCGCCCGCGGCAAGTCCCCGTTCGCGCCGGACCGCGACCACCTGCACCACCTGCTTTACGCCAACATGCCCTGGCGCTGGGGGCTGACGGTCTATCTGGGCCTGGTCGGCCTGCCCAGCTTCGCCGCGACAATGAATCCTGGAACGACGCTCTACTGGGCGCTATTTAGCTTGGCGTGCTACGGCGGCATCCTGGTCCTGAAGGTGCGGCAGCCCTCGGAACGGCGGTTGAGCCTGGGCTGACACGGCGGAAGCGGGACCGGCGCGGTCGTCGGCATGGGGCGTGGCCAAGTGGTTAAGGCACCGGTTTTTGGTACCGGCATTCGCAGGTTCGAATCCTGCCGCCCCAGCCAACCCCGCCGGTAACCGCGTGCCGGCCGGGACGCGGCTTGACCCGATCGCGGCGGCCCGCGCCCGACCTTCAGTAACCCGGATCGTCCAGGTTCAGCAGCGGGAAGGCGCTGAAGACGTGGGCGGCGTCGACCGGCTCGGCGCGGATCAGGTGCGACGCCTCGATCCCGTCGAAGCCGGTGACGCCCAGCAGGCCGAGGCAGATCCGGACCTCGTCCTCCAGGATCTCGAACATGCGGACCACGCCGTCGACGCCGCCGGCGGCCATGCCGATGCAGGCCAGGCGGCCGAGCCCGACCAGGTCGGCGCCGAGCGCGATCGCCTTGACGATATCCGTGCCGCGCACGAAACCGCCGTCGATGGCGACGGCGGCGCGGCCGGCCACCGCCGCGACCACTTCCGGCAGCACGTCCAGCGCGCCGCGGCCGTGATCGAGCTGGCGGCCGCCATGGTTGGAGACATAGACCACGTCGACGCCGTGGGCGCAGGCCATCTCGGCATCCTCCGCCGTGGCGATGCCTTTCAGGATCAGCGGGATGTCGTGCCGGTCCTTGAAGCGCCTGACGTTGTTCCAGTTGAACGCGGCCTGACGGTCGATGCCGGTGGCGTCCCGGCGCCAGGGCTTGACGAAACGCCGGGCGATGTCCCGCTCGCGCCGGCTGTACATCTGGCTGTCGACGGTGATGCAGAAGGCCCGGCAGCCGGCCTCGACGGCCCGGCGCGCATGCGCGTCGACGAAGGCGTCGTCGCCGCGCACGTAGAGCTGGTAGATCGTGGCGCCGTCGGCGGCGGCGGTGCCGATGGTCTCGATATCCGGCTTGCTGACCGAGCTGTGGATGCTGATGCAGCCGAACCGGGCGGCGGCGCGGGCCGCGGTGACGCCGCCCTCGGGATGGAACGATTCCAGCGAGCCGACGGGCGCGATGGCGATCGGCAGCCGCAGCGGGATATCCAGGAACCGCGCCCTGCCGTCGACCTCGGAGACGTCGCGCAGCACCCGGGGCCGGAAGGCGATACTGTCGAGCGCCCGGCGGTTGCGCTTCAGCGTGGTTTCGGTCTCGGTGCCGCCGATCAGATAGTCCCAGATCTCGGGCGACAGCCGGTTGCGCGCCAGCTTGACGAATTCGTGCAGGGTCTGGAATTCGGTTGCCGGATTGGCAGTCATACGGTCTCCTCCGCGGTCGCCATCTCCGGCGCCCGTTCGTGCCACGTCGTCGCCCTCTGATAGGCCGCGCCGGCGGCGAACAGGGTCGCCTCCGCGAACGGCCGGCCGACGAGTTGCAAGCCCATCGGCAGGCCCTCGGCGCTGAAACCCGCCGGCAGGCTGAGCGCCGGCAGGCCGAGATAATTCATCGGCCGGGTGAAGCCCGTCAAGCGCTGCAGCATGGCCGGCAGGGCGTCGCTGTCGCCGACATCCAGTTCGGCTAGTGTCGGCGCCGGCATCGGCACGGTCGGCAGCAGCACGACGTCACAATGGCGGAACACGTCGCTGGCGAAGGCATCGAGAAACCTGGCCCGCAGGCTCAGCGCCTCGAGATAGCGTGTCGCCGGCAGCAGCAGGCCCATCTCCATGCGCCGCCGCACCTGCGGGCTGTAGTCGTCGCGCCGTTCGAGCAGCCACTTGCGGTGGATGGTCGCGCCCTCGGCGCGGGTGACGATGGTCGACAGCGCGTTCATCCGCGCCTGGTCCGGCAGCGCGACCTCGACGATGCCGGCACCCTGGCCGGCGAGCACGGACAGGCTGTCGGTCACCGCCGTCGCCACGTCCGGCGCCACCTCGACGCCGCCATGGTCCGCCGGCACCCCGATCGTCAGGCCGCCGATGCCGTGTTCGCAGGCCTGTTCGTAGTCGTCGACCGGCGCGCGGCTGCTGGTCGGGTCCAACGGGTCGTAACCGGCCAGCAGTCCGGTCAGGCGGGCGCAGTCCCGCACGGTCCGGGTCAGCGGGCCGAAGCAGTCGAGCGAGAATGACAGCGACAGGCCGCCATGGCGGCTGATCCGGCCCTGGCTCGGTTTCAGGCCGACCAGTCCGCAGAGCGCGGCCGGGATGCGGATCGAGCCGCCGGTGTCCGAGCCGAGCGCGCCGTAGACCAGCCGCGCCGCCACCGCCGCGCCGGAGCCCGACGACGAGCCGCCGGGCGCGTGCACCGGGTTCCAGGGATTGCGGCAGGCGCCATGGTGGATGTTGTGGCCGGTCGGCCCGACCGCGAACTCGGACATGTTGAGACCGCCGAGGCAGAGCGCGCCGCCCGCCGCCAGCCGCGCCTGCACCGTGGCGGTGACGTCGGGCACGAAGTCGCGGCGGATCTTCGTGCCGCCGGTGCAGCGCTGGCCGGCGCGATAGAACATGTCCTTGTGCGCCAGCGGCACGCCGTGCAGCGGTCCGCTCTCGTCGCCGCGCGCCAGGGCCTCGTCGGCGGTTCGCGCCGCGGCCAGCGCCGCCTCGGCCTCCAGCGTGATGAAGCAGTTCAGTACCGGCTGCAGCCGCTCGATGCGGGCCAGGCAGGCCCGCGTGACCTCGACGGACGACAGCTCGCGCGCGGCGATCGCGGCCGCCACGTCGACGAGCGAAAGCGTGGTGATGTCGTCGCTCACGGCCTGTCCTTTGCCGTCAGCCGCGCGACAACGACATCGTAACCGGCGGGTTCGTCATCAAAGCCGAGATCCGTTGCCGCGCGCGCCGCCAGGGCATCGATGGGTGCGAAGAAGGCGACCAGACCCGCCGCGTCGGCGTCGGACAATTCCTGTCCGTGCCAGCGGCGGAACAGTTCCCGCGCGAATTCGGCTTTCTCGTCGCTCAAGGCTTGTCTCCGTTCAGATCACGCCGACGGCGCGCAGGGCCGCCAGTGCTTCGGCGCCGAGGCCAAGCTCGCCGCCCAGAATCTCATCGTTGTGTTCGCCCAGGCGCGGGCCGGCATGGTCGATGCGGCCGGGCGTGCGGGACAGGAACGGGAAGACGTTCTGCATCTTCACGGCGCCCAGCTCGTCGTCCGCGACCTCGACGATGTCCGCGCGGGCCTGATAGTGGGGATCGTCGAAAATCTGCGCCACGTCATAGACCGGCGCGATGGCCGCCTCGGCCTGCTCGAAGGCCGCCAGGACCTCGTCCAGGTCATGCCGGCCGATCCAGCCGCCGACGATGGCGTCGAGCGCGTCGACATGCCGCAGC
>JANQKO010000231.1 GCA_028281075.1 Alphaproteobacteria bacterium
CTCCGACAGGCCGCGGCCGACGACCTGGACGTTGACCAGCTCGACCGGTTCTTCGGGGCCGGCGCGATGGCCGTAGGTGCGCTCGTGCTCCTGCCCGAAGGCCTCGTCGAGCGCGGCGATGGCGGCGGCGTCCAGCCGCCCGGCGGGGGCCGGCACGGTCAGCTCGAAGGTCTGGCCCTGGTAATGCATGTTCGCGGTGCGGGCGATCCGCATCTGTCCGTCGGTGAAGCCGTCGGTGGCGAGCTGTGACCGCGCCGACTCTTCGAGCTCGCTCCAGACGGCGTTGATCTCGTCCAGGTCGATGCCGCGTAGCAGGCGGCGGAAGGTGCGCGAATAGTGATGCTCGACATCGGCATAGACCAGGCCGAAGGACGAGAACACGCCGGGCGAGGGCGGGATGACGATGCGCGTCATGCGCAGCGCGGCGGCCATGGCGGCGGCGAATACCGGTCCGTTGCCACCAAAGGCGAACAGCGCGTAGCCGCGCGGGTCGCGGCCGCGCTCGGTCGAGACCGCCTTGATGGCGCGGATCATGTTGGAGACGGCGATCTGGTGGGCGCCATAGGCGGCGTGTTCGAGCGGGATGCCGAGCGGCCCGGCGACGGATTCCCCGAAGATCGCGCGCGCCCGCTCGGCGTTCAGCTTCAGCGCGCCGCCGACGAGATAGTCCGGGTTGATGTAGCCGAGGATGACGTTGGCGTCCGTCACCGTCGGCTCGGTGCCGCCGATGTCGTAGCAGAGCGGGCCCGGATCGGCGCCGGCGCTCTGCGGGCCGATCTGCAGCGAGCCGCCGGCGTCGATCCAGACGATGGAGCCGCCGCCGGCGCCGACCTCGGCGAGATCGATGGCCGGGACCTTCAAGGTGTAGCCGGCGCCGGTCAGCAGGCGCGAGCCCATCATGATGCCGCCGCCGACCTGGTATTCCAGCGAACGCGTGACCTCGCCGCCCTCGACCAGCGAGGCCTTGGCCGTGGTGCCGCCCATGTCGAAGGTGATGACGTCGGGCATGGACAGCGAGCGAGCCAGCGCCTGGGCGCCGATGACGCCGCCGGCCGGGCCCGACTCGATGATGTTCATGGGCCTGGCGATGGCGTCCGCGTCGGTCGTCAGGCCGCCGTTCGACTGCATCAGCAGCAGCGGTGCCTTGACCTCGGACGCGTCGAGGTGCCGCCGCAGCGCCTTGAGATAGGTCGCCACCACCGGCATCACATAGGTGTTGATCACCGTGGTCGAGGTGCGGTCGTATTCCTTGATCTCGGGCAGCACGTCGAAGCTGACGCAGTGCGGCAGGCCGGGCGCGCGGCGTTCGATGATCTCCTTGATCATGTGTTCGTGCACCGGGTTGGCGAACGCGTTCAGCAGGCAGACGGCGATGGCCTCGACGCCCTCTTCCAGCAGCCGGTCGACGGCGGTCTCGGCGTCGGCCGGGTCGAGCGGCGTCAGCACCTCGCCCCTTGTGTTGACGCGCTCGTCGACGGTTCGGCGCAGGTAGCGCTCGACCAGCGTCGGCGGCTTCTGCCAGGCGATGTCGTAGAGTCGCGGCATGGGCAGCGTGCGGATCTCCAGCACGTCGCGGAAGCCCTTCGAGGTGATCAGGCCGGTGCGGGCGCCCTTCAGTTCCAGGATGGCGTTCGAAGCCACGGTGGTGCCGTGCAGGACCTCCTCGACGTTGCCGCCGTTCAGGTTCTGCTCGTCGAAGACCTGGGCCAGGCCGTCGACGATGGCGCGGGCATAGTCGCCGACGCTGGAGGAGACCTTCTTGACGATGGTGTTGCCGGCGGCGTCCAGGAAAACGATGTCCGTGAACGTGCCGCCGATGTCGATGCCGACGCGATACCGGGTCATGGCCGTCGACCGCTATTCGGCCGCGCGCGGGCGCGCGGGCGAATCCTCCCACAGCACCTTCGGCGTCTCGGTCCAGCCGCGGGCCTGGCGGATCTCGGTCCGGCGTTTCTCGGTCGCGGCCTCGTCGCAGGCCCAGGTCGCGGGATCGACGATGACGCCGTAGTCATCGGCGGCGGCGGCCAGGCTGATCATCTCGTTGCGGACGTCGCGCACGACGGCGTCCGGCGCACGTTCCAGCGGGTCGCCCCAGCCACCGGCGCCGGCGACCTCGTGCCGGAACACGTCGCCGCGCTTGATGTTCATGGTCAGCTTGGCGGTCATCAGCCGGTTCTCTGTATCGGGATTCAGGAAGTTCCAGGACGGCTTGCCCGGCTGACCGCCATAGAGGCCGTAGGGACGGAAGTCGCGGCGGTCGGAGCGCACCTGCAGCACCGCCTCTTCCTCCAGGAAGCGGTAGTCGCGGCGATAGGGCGTGCCGCCGCGGAACTTGCCCGCACCGGCCTTGTCCGGCACGAATTCGTAAGAGAGGATCTCGATCGGGTGCTCGGCCTCGGTGACCTCGACCGAGGTCGAGGCCATGTTGGCGAACATGTTGGAATTGCCATCGAGGCCGTCGGCGAAGGGCCGGCCGCCCCAGGTGCCGCAGGTAAAGTCGACGTAGATGAACGGCGTGCGGTCGGCGTGATAGCCGCCGATCGAGATGCCGGTATTGCCGCCGTCGGAAGCGGCATAGACCTTGTCCGGCACCATCATCGCCAGCGCGCCGAAGCAGCAGTCGACCATGCGGAAGCCGGTCAGGCCGCGGGCGGCGCAGGCGCCGGGCAGGACCATGTTGGCGATGGTGCCGGGCGGCGCCGTCACCTCGATGGCCCGGAACACGCCCTCGTTGTTGGGAATACCGGGCGGCAGCACCGAGCGGATGGCGCAGTAGGTCGCGGCCTTGGTGAACGACAGCGTGTTGTTGATCGCACCCTTGACCTGCGGCGCGCTGCCGGTCCAGTCGGCGGTCATGCTGTCGCCCTTCTTGGTCAGCTTGACGAACAGCCGGATGGGCTTGCCGAAATCGACGCCGTCGTCGTCGATCCAGTCCTCGAAGCTGAACTCGCCGTCGGGCAGGTCGCTGATCGCCGCCCGGGTCAGGCGCTCGGCATAGTCGATGACCTCCTGCATGTAGTCCTCGACGACCTCGCGGCCGTACTGCGCCACCAGCTCGAGGAACTGGCGCTCGGCGATGTGGCAGGCGGCGAGCTGGGCGCGCAGGTCGCCGAAGACCTTGACCGGAACCCGCACGTTCTTCTCGATCAGCGCGAACAGGGTCTCGTTGGGCTCGCCCGCTTCGTAGAGCTTGAGCGGTGGGATCCGCAGACCCTCCTGGTAGATCTCGGTCGAATCCGAGGCATTGGAGCCGGCCACCCGGCCGCCGACATCGGTGTGATGGCAGATCGTTGCGGCGAAGGCCACGCGCTCGCCGCCGAAGTAAAGCGGCTTGAAGACGAAGATGTCCGGTAGATGCATGCCGCCGTCGAAGGGATCGTTGAGCGCGAAGATGTCGCCGACGTTCATGTCGTCGCCATACTGGTTGACGACGACCTCCAGCGCGGTCGGAATCGCGCCGAGATGGCCCGGCAAGGTCAAGCCCTGCGCCACCAACTTGCCGTCTGCGTCGCAGAACGCCGTCGAGTAGTCCATGTTGTCTTTGAGTACGCCCGAATACGTGGTGCGGAAAATCGTCAGCGCCATCTCGTCTGCGATCGAGAAGATCGCGTTGCGAAACAGCTCGAAGGCGATCGGGTCGTCGGCGTTGGCCATGTCTTGTCTGCTCCGTGGCTTGGATCCGACAACATGCGGTGGGCCAGGGACAAAGTCACGCCTTCCGGTCCGGTTTCGAAACTCCTTTTGCCAATGACAAAGGAAATCCGCTCGAACGCGGGATACTAGCGTAACCGCGCCATTGGCGGCATTTTGACGTTTGCTTCAGTAGCTGGCAGAAAAAAAGTGATCGCCATTGGCAGGCTTTGAGTTGCAAAAACGTTCTAAAGATGCCAATTGTCCGTCTGTAATCACGTATCCAAGAGGTGACGCGCGTGAGTGAACAGTTGGAGCACTCCACTTTGGCCGAGATGACCGCAGAG
>JANQKO010000277.1 GCA_028281075.1 Alphaproteobacteria bacterium
CACCGCGACGCCCGCGCGCTCGCCTGGCGTCTGATCGAACGAGGGCCCTGGGAAGGCGTTGTCGCGGTGACGCGCGGCGGCCTGGTGCCGGCGGCCATCGTCGCGCGCGAGCTGGATATCCGCCTGATCGAGACGGTCTGCATCGTGACCCGCCGCGGCCACGACGTCGGCGAGCCGACGATCCTGAAATCGCTCTCCGGCGACGGCGAGGGCTGGCTGATCGTCGACGATCTGGTCGACACCGGCACGACGGCGCGAATCGTTCGCGAGATGCACCCGAAAGCGCATTTCGCCACGGTCTATGCCAAGCCGGCCGGCCGGCCGTCGGTCGACACCTTCATCACCGAGGTCAGCCAGGACACCTGGATTCTGTTTCCCTGGGATTCCGAGCTGAAGTTCACCGAGCCGGTGGTCGACCGCAGGCAAGGCCAGCCGACCTGACCGCATCGCCCGAACCGACGCGCCGGGCCGCCGCGGGCGGCATCGCGATCGCCGCCCGGCTCGCTTTCTATTACGGCGGCATGTTCGCCTTCGTCGGCATCTACATGCCGTTCTGGCCGGTCTGGCTGACCGAACGCGGCCTGAGCCCGCCGGAGATCGGCGCCGTGCTGTCGGCGGCGCTCTGGATCAAGGTGCTGACCAATCCGGCGATCGCGCGCCTCGCCGACCGCAGCGGCGAGCGCAAGCGGCCGATGCTGCTGCTGGCCGTGCTGGCGCTGGCCGCGTTCGCGCTGTTTCCGCTCGTCGACGGGTTCTGGCCGATCCTGCTGCTGTCGGTCTTCGCCAGCATCAGCTACGCCGCCATCATGCCGCTGGGCGAGACGGTGGCCCTGTCGGCGAGCTACGAGCGGCGCCTGGATTACGGCCGCGTCCGGCTCTGGGGCTCGCTCGCCTTCATCGCCGCGTCGGTGCTCGGCGGCCGGCTGCTCGGCGCCGGCGGGCCGGACATGGTGCTGTGGCTGATCGCTGCCTGCCTCGGCTGGCTGGTACTGGCTTGCGCGCTGCTGCCCGACACGCGCCAGGCGCGCGGCGGTGGCCGCAAGGGCGATGTCTTGCGGCTGGCCGGCAATCCGGTGTTCCTGGCTTTCCTCGCCGCCGGCAGCCTGATCCAGGCCAGCCACGCCGTGATCTACGGCTTCGGCACCCTGCACTGGCAGGCCGCCGGCATCCCGGATCAGGTCATCGGCTGGCTCTGGGCCGAGGGCGTCGTCGCCGAGATCGCGCTGTTCGCGGTCAGCGGCGCCGTGGTCGCGCGCGTCGGTGTCGCCCGCCTGCTGCTGCTCGCCGGCCTGGCCGGCCTGCTGCGCTGGACGCTCATGGCGCTCAGCACCGATCTCGGCGTCCTGATCGCCGCGCAGGCCTTGCATGGCCTGACCTTCGGCGCGGCGCACCTCGCCGCCATGCATTTCATCACCCGCGCGGCGCCGCCTGAGCTGGCGGCGACGGCGCAGACGCTCTATTCGGCGGTCGCGGCCGGGATCGCGATGGGCACGGCGGCCGGCGCCTCGGGCCTGCTCTACGAATGCCTCGGCGGCGGCGCCTTTCTGGTCATGGCGGCGCTCGCCGCGGCCGGCGGCCTGTTCGCGCTCGTGGTCATGCGCGGCTGGGCTGGCGGCCGGCTGACCGCGTGATAGGCTTGGACGCGTTCGAACGGATCGTGGGAGTGGCGTCATGGCCATCGTGGAAACCGAAGCACTTGCCGACGGCATCGCCGGACTGGCCCTGAACCGGCCGGAGAAGCGCAACGCGCTCGGCCTGGAGATCCGCACGGCGCTCCTGGACGGACTCGAGGGGCTGCTGGCCGATGACGCCGTGCGTGCCATCGTCATCAGGGGCAACGGCGGTCATTTCTGCGCCGGCGGTGACATCACCACCATGACCGATCTCGATCCGGTCGCGGCGCGGGCGCGCATGAAGAGCGGCCACCGCCTGGTGCGCCTGCTCTACGAGGCGGAAAAGCCCGTCGTCGCCGCCGTCGAGGGCTACGCCGTCGGCGCCGGGGCCGGCCTGGCGATGTCGGCCGACGCGATCGTGATGGGCGCCGGCGCCACCATGGGCTTCCCGTTCTTCCGCCTCGGCCTGGTGCCGGACTGGGCCATCCTCTACTACCTGCCGCGCCGGGTCGGCGTCGGCCGGGCGAAGCAGATCTTGCTCGAGGCGGCGATGGTCAAGGCGCCGCAGGCGGTCGAGCTCGGCATGGCCGACCACCTGGTCGCCGACGACGGCGTCGTGGCGCATGCCGTCGCCCTTGCCGAGACCTATGCCCGCCAGCCGCGCCACGCCTTCGCCATCGTCAAGCGCCAGCTCCACCTTTATCCCACTGGCTTCGACGAGGCGCTGGAGATGGAAGCCATGGCCCAGTCGCTGGGCTTCAGCACCGCCGACTTCGCCGAAGGCCGCAGCGCCTTTCTGGAAAAGCGCAAGCCGGCCTTCGGCTGAGGGCGCTTTTCGTCAGTCGTAGCCCGGTGGCGGCACGAAGCCGCCGATTTCCTGGGCCAGCAGCCGGCTGAAGGCGATCGCCGTGCGGTCCTCCAGGTGCGCGGCGATGGCCTGGGCGCCGACCGGCAGGCCGGACGCCGTGAAGCCGGCGGGGCCGACGGTCGACGGCAGGTAGACCAGGCCGCTGAAACCGGCCCAGAACAACTGGTCCGTGGTCGGCACCGGATGGCCGTTGACCTCGATCGTGCGGTCGGGCCGTTCGCCCTCCTGGTCGTGCGGCCATGCCGCCGAGGCCGCGGCGGGGCAGAGCAGGATATCCCAGTCCCGGAAGAATGCGGCCCATGTCTGGCGCATGAGCGTGCGTTCGTTGTTGAGCGGCAGCCAGTCCCGGTGCCGCATGGTGTTGCCGCGCGACATGCGGGCGAGGTAGGACGTGTCGTCCGGACCCAGCTCCTCGGCAAGCCGCAGCGAACGCTCGTAGTGCGCCGGCTCCATGCGCCCCGACGTCGCCGCCCGCAGCATCAGCACATAGACCTCATGCGCCCGCCGCGTGTCGATGTCGGGATGGGCCTTGTCGCTGACCGTCGCGCCGGCCTTGGCCAGCGCGTCGGCGACGGCCTGCAGCCGGTCGGCATATTCGCCGTCGACCTCGGAATTGGGATCATCCAGCTTCACCGCGACCTTGAAATCCTTCAGCGCCGTGTGCCGCGGCGCCGGCAGCTCGAGCCGCCAGCCTGCCGCCTCCAGCGGGTCCGGACCGGCCATGGCGTCGAGCGCCAGCTCCAGGTCCTCGGCGCTGCGGGCCAGCGGGCCGATCGCCGCGATATCGGCGGACGTCACCACGCCGGGCAGGGCATGGCCGCGTGCCGGCAGGATGCCGTAGGTCGGCTTCAGCCCGAAGACGCCGCAATAATGCGCCGGGTTGCGGATCGAGGCACCGATGTCGCTGCCGGCGTCGATCCCGGTCAGGCCGGCCGCCAGCGCCGCCGCCGATCCGCCCGACGAGCCGCCCGGCGTCAGCTCGGTGTTCCATGGATTGTTGGTGGTGCCGTAGATGGCGTTGAAGCTCTGCCAGTCGGCCAGGTTGAGCGGCACGTTGGTCTTGCCGAACAGCACCACGCCCGCGGCCAGCATGCGGTCCACCGACAGGGCGTTGGCGGTCGCGATGCTGTCCTTCATCTCCGGAATGCCCCAGGTCGTCGGCGACCCGGCGACGTCGTAGGATTCCTTGATCGTCATCGGCACGCCGTGCAGCGGGCCCCAGGTCTCGCCCTTGGCGATCGCGGCGTCGGCCGCCCGCGCCCGCGCGCGGGCGCCGTCGGCATCCTGCCAGATGATGGCGTTCAGCGCCGGGTTATACTGCTCGACCCGGCCGAGATAGTGGTCGAGCAGTTCCAGACAGCCGATCTCGCGGTTCCGGATCATGGCCGCGAGCTCGCTGGCCGACTTGTAGTGAATGGCGCTCATGACTTCCGTTCCCTTGATTTACCCGCCGCGATGTTCCCGTGACGCGGCGCCGAAGGCAAGCACCGAAGCCGGGCGCGGCCGCGCATGAAAGCGGAATCGGGGGCCATGGACGGCGCGGCGGCGCATCCCGTTCGCTGGGCGATACTGGCGGGCGTCTGGCTGATCTATCTCTGCTTCGGCCTGACCATCGCCGCCATGGCGCCGCTGGTCGGCACGGTGACGCGGGAACTGGGCATGAGCCATTCGGCCATGGGCGGCGTGCTCGGCGCCTGGCCGCTGGTCTACATCTTCTCGGCCATGCCCTGCGGCGCGCTGCTGGACCGCATCGGGCCGCGTCGGGGCCTGCTGCTGGCGGCGCTGATCATGGCCGCGTCCGGTGGGCTGCGCGGCCTCGCCGGCGACCATCTGGACCTGTTCCTGGCGACCGCGTTGTTCGGTCTGGGCGGCCCGCTGATCTCGATCGGCGCGCCCAAGGTGATCGCGCTCTGGTTCGAGGGCAAGGAGCGGGGCCTGGCCATGGGCATCTACATCACCGGCCCGTCGCTGGGTGGCATCGCCGCGCTGTCGCTGACCAACAGCGTCGCCATGCCGGCGTTCGGCGGTGACTGGCGGCTGGTGCTGTTCGTCTATGCCGCCGTGGTGCTGGTCAGCGCCGTTGTCTGGCTGGCCATCAGCGCGCATCCGGCGGCGCGCGCCGTCGAGCGCGATCTGGCGGCCGCGCCCCAGCGGTCGCAGTTCGCGGTCTTCGCCGACCTGATCGCCCTGCGCGGTGTGCAGATCATGCTGCTGATGGCGGTCGGCATCTTCTTCTTCAACCATGCCATCAGCAACTGGCTGCCCGAGATCCTGCGCAGCGGCGGCATGGATGCGCGCGATGCCGGCTATTGGGCCTCGATATCGGTCGCCGCCGCGATCCTCGGCTCGCTGCTGATCCCGCGCCTCGCGGTGCCGTCGCGCCGTCTCGTCATCATGGCGCTGCTGGTGCTGAGCGCCGGCACCGCGACGCTGCTGATCCCGCAGCCGCCGGGCGCCCTGCTGGCCGCCGGGCTGATCCTGCAGGGCATTACCCGAGGCTCGATGATGACCATCGCCATCCTGATCCTGGTCGAGACGCGCGAGGTCGGCGCGCGCAACGCCGGGGCGGCCGGCGGCCTGTTCTTCTCGGCGGCCGAGGTGGGCGGGGTGCTGGGGCCGCTGACGGTCGGCTATCTGTCCGACGTCACCGGCGGCTTCGGCGCCGCGCTCCACCTGTTGACGGGGATCTGCTGCGCCCTGCTGCTGCTGCTCGCCCTGCTGCGCCGGCAGCAGGGCTGAGGCCCACGACAGATTCCGCGTGAGCGGAAAACGCTTTAACAGGCCGTTGAAATGATCCGATCGTGCGGTTGACCATCCTTCGAGACAGCCCCTATCGGGGCTTCCTCAGAGCCTGTGAAGAAATGACTTCCGACCCAAAAGAAACCGTCATGCTGGCGAAGGCCAGCATCCAGCGGCATCGCAACCTGTTCAAAAACAACAAACATGGATCCTGGCCCCCGGCCTACGCCGGGGCAGGCTCCGCCAGGATGACAACCTGGGTGGCTTCGGTGCGATTCTTTCACAAGCTCTCAGGATGAAGAATCTTTTGAATTCAAAGATTTATCCTCGCGCCGAGGAGACGCGAAGCGTCGTCTCGAAGCATGCTGGCACCGATATCGCGGCTTCTTCGGCGGCTTGCTAGCCGGTACGGATGAACTTCTGGAAGGCGTGGCAGGTCAGCGGCGCGAAATGGTCGATGGCGCCCGACGCCTTCACCACCTCGCCGACATAGAGGTCGCCGCGCGAGTCGGCCCAGAGGCCGTGCGGCGCGATGAAGTTGCCCGGCAGCACCGGGTCGTAGCCGCCGATCTGGGTGCGGATGTCGCCGTCGAGGTCGCAGACCGTGACCCGCGCGATCGGCGCGTGGCCGATGGGCGGGCAATGCATCATGCAGAAATGCGGCCGGTCCGTCGGCACCGGCGTCGACCAGCCGAGCTCGGCGATATACAGGTTCTCCTGCGCGTCGATGAACAGGTCGTCCGGCCGGCTGACCCAGTCCCAGATCGTGATCAGGGCGCCGTCGGCCGAGAAGATCTGGATGCGCGAGTTCTCGCGGTCGGCCACGTAGACCCGGTTCGCCCGGTCGACGGCGATGGCGTGCGGCAGGTTGAATTCGCCCGGGCCGCTGCCCGGCTGGCCCCAGGACGCCAGCAACTGCCCGTCGGCCGAAAACCGGTGCACGCGCGCGTTGCCGTAGCCGTCGGCGATGAACATCTCGCCATTGGCGCCGGTCGCGACGTTCGTCACCATGTTGAACGGGCCGGACGAGTATTGCACCGGCGAAACGCCTTCCTTGAAACCGGTGTTGGCGGGCTCGTTCGGCTCGCCCAGCGTCATCAGCAATTCGCCGTCGGTGGTGAACTTGCGCACGGTGTGGTCGAAATTGTCGGCGCAATAGACGTTGTCGTCGCGGTCGATAAAGATGCCGTGCGCGTTGGTGAAGACGTCCTCGCCCCAGGCGGTGAGGAACCGGCCTTCCTTGTCGAAGACGATGACCGGATGGTCGCCGCGGTTGAACACGTAGACCCGGTCGCGCGAGTCGACGGCGACGCCCGCCACCTCGACGAAGGACCAGCCCTCGGGCAGCCGCTCCCAGCCCTCCAGCACCTCGTATTCCAGCCTGTGCGCGCCCAGCGCCATGGTTGCCTCCCGTTCGCCCGTTCCTTTTTGTCAAGCCATCGACGCGCCGCCGGTCACGCCCACGCCGACGTCGGAGGCCGTGGCACGGTGCATGACCCGCATGGCGTTCATGCCGAGGTGTCGGGTATGTCGTAGATCCAGGGCCGGGCCTCGCGGCCGCGGGCCTGGAAGGCCCTGATGTCGTCCAGCCGGCGGCGCGTCATGTCGATCTCGTCCAGGCCCTCCAGCAGCGCCGCCCGCTGCGACGGTGGCACGTCGAAGGCGATCGCCGCGCGGTTGGGCGGCCGGATCGTGCCGGCCGCCAGATCGACGGTTGTCGGTCCGGCCGGCGCGGCCGCGGCCAGCGCCGCGACCGCGTCTTCATCCAGCACGATCGGCAGCACGCCGTTCTTGAAACAGTTGTTGTAGAAGATGTCGCCGAAGCTGGAGCCGATGACCACCCTGATGCCCAGGCCCTGCAGCGCCCAGACCGCGGTTTCGCGCGAGCTGCCGCAGCCGAAATTGCGGCCGGTGATCAGGATCGGCGCGTCGCGAAAGGCCGGCTGATGCAGCGGAAACTCGGGATTTTCGCTGCCGTCGCCGTTGAACCGGAGCGGTTCCAGCGCGAACCGGCCCAGCGCGTCTCGCTCGTGGTCCAGCATGCGCTGCATGGGAATGATCATGTCGGTGTCGATGTTCTGGCGCAGCAGCGGCGCGGCGGGCCCGGTGACGCGGGTGAACTTCTCCATGGCTCAGGCCCCCAGCTTGCGGACGTCGGCGATATGGCCGCTGACGGCGGCGGCCGCCGCCATCGCCGGGCTGGCGAGATGCGTGCGGCTGCCCGGGCCCTGCCGGCCGACGAAGTTCCGGTTCGAGGTCGAGACGCAGCGCGCGCCCGGTGCCACCCGGTCGCCGTTCGCCGCCACGCACATCGAGCAGCCCGGCGCCCGCCACTGGAAGCCGCTGTCGCGGAACACCCGGTCCAGCCCCTCGGCCTCGGCGGCGCGCTTCACCGACTCGCTGCCCGGCACCACCCAGGCCTCGACATGTTCGGCGACCTTGCGGCCCGCGGCGACGCGGGCGGCGTCGCGCAGGTCGCTGATGCGTCTGTTGGTGCAGGAACCGATGAACACCCGGTCGACCCTGACGCCCTCGATCGGCGTGCCGGGCATCAGGTCCATATAGTCGAGCGCCGCCTGAATGGCCGGCCGGCGGTCGGGCGGCGCCGTTGACGGGTCCGGAACGCGGCCGTCCACGGGCAGCACGTCCTGCGGGCTGTTGCCCCAGGTGATCTGCGGCCGCACGGCGCCGGCGTCGATCGCCACCTCACGGTCGAACACGGCGTCCGCGTCGCTGGCCAGCGTCCGCCATTCGGCGATGGCCCGGTCCCAGGCCGCGCCGGCCGGCGCGAACCGGCGGCCGGCGAGATAATCGAAGGTGGCGTCATCCGGCGCGATCATGCCGACCTTGGCGCCGAACTCGATCGACAGGTTGCAGATCGTCAGCCGGCCCTCGATCGGCATCTCGCGGATCGCCTGGCCGGCATATTCGATGGCATGGCCGACGCCGGCCGCGGCGCCGATCTCGCCGATCAGGTACAGCACCAGGTCCTTCGGCGTGACATGCGCGTCCATCCGTCCGTCCAGCGTGATGCGCATGCGTTTGGGCCGGCGCTGCAGGATGGTCTGCGTCGCCAGCACGTGCGCCACCTCGCTCGAGCCGATGCCCCAGGACAGCGCGCCCAGCCCGCCGTGGGTGCAGGTATGGCTGTCGCCGCAGACCAGCAGGACGCCCGGCAGCGTGATGCCCAGCTCCGGGCCGATCACGTGCACGATGCCCTGTCCGTCGTCGTCCAGGTCGAACAGGCGAATGCCGCAGGCGGCGCAGCTCTCGCGCAGGCCGTTGACCAGGCGCTTGCCGGCATAGTCGGTCAGGTCGGCGCGGCCGGGCTCGGTCGAGACCGCGTGGTCGGGCGTCGCGAAGCAGAGCTCCGGATTGGCGACGTCGAGGCCGCGCTCGCGCAGCTCCATGAGGCCGCGTCCGCCGCTCAGATCGTGCAGCAGATGCCGGTCGACATGCAGCAGATACTGGTCGTCGCCCAGATCGGCGATCACATGCGCATCCCAGACCTTGTCGAACAACGACCGACCCATTGCCTCGCAACTCCCACTCGTCCCCGGTTCGGCCGAGCTTATCACGGCGACTGCGTATTTCTACGCGGGGGCAAATGCGGATTCAGATCCCGGCCGTGGCCACCTACATTTTCGTCAAATGGCGACACAATCGGAGGCGCGGGTGATGACCGGACCGGAAAACCAGGATGCGGGCGATGGCCGGCCGGCCGCCGTCGACCGGGCGCGGGCATTGCGCGACCGCCGCCGCAAGCTGCGGCAGGAGATGCTGGCGCTCGATAACGCGCTTGCCCGGGTACAGAACGATCTGGCCCGGATCGACGTCGAGCTCGGCGCGGCTTCGGGCTGAGTCACGCGGTTTGCGTTCGTCACCACTGTCGGCGGCATGCCGTCGCCGTTCGCCGTGCCGCGCGCGGCAACCACATCCCCACGGCAGCCGCGACGCCGGGAACGG
>JANQKO010000117.1 GCA_028281075.1 Alphaproteobacteria bacterium
ACGCCCTGGGCGCTGGCGGTCCTGGTCATCGGCGAGATCCTGTACGGCCTGTTCCTTGGCGCGACGACGCGGCTGATGCTGAGCGCGCTGCATGTCGCCGGCACCGTGATCGCCTTCCAGAGCAGCCTGGCCTACGCCATGACCGTGGATCCGAACCAGGGCGTGCAGGGGGCCCTGATCAGCGCGCTGATGACCATGGTCGGGGTGGTGCTGATCTTCGCCACCGGCCTGCACATGATGATGATCGGCGCGCTCTACGACAGCTACACGCTGTTCCCGCCCGGCAGCCCGCCGCCGACCGATTCGATCGCGCAGCTCGTGATCGGCACCGTCGCCTCGTCGTTCCGGATCGGCATTCAGATGGCGACGCCGTTCGTGGTCTTCGGCATCGCCTTCTATATCGGGCTCGGGCTGCTGCAGCGGCTGATGCCGCAGGTGCAGCTTTTCTTCTCGGCCATTCCGCTGCAGATCAGCTTCGCCTTCTTCCTGCTGATGGCCGTGCTGCCGGCCTCGATGATGTGGTTCATCAACCATTTCGAGTCCACGATCGCCAACCTGCTGACGCCGATCTGAGCCATGTCGGAAGAAGATAAGAGTCAAAAAACAGAACAGCCCACCGGCAAGCGGCTGACCGAGGCGCATTCGAAAGGCCAGGTGGCGAAGAGCACCGAGGTCGGGCACTGGTTCATGCTGTCGGCCGCGGCGCTGGTCGTGGCGCTGTTCGGTGACTACGTGGCCAGCGGCCTGAGCCGCCAGGTGCTGCCGTTCTTCGCGGCGCCGCACGCCGTGCCCATGGACGACGGGCATTTGCTGGCGGTGTTCCGCGACATGGGCTTCGACGTGCTGAAGCTGGTCTTCCTGCCGCTGCTGGTGATGATCCTGGCCGCCGTCGGCGGCAACATGGTGCAGCACAAGCCGGTGTTCTCGGCCTACCGCATGAAGCCGGATTTCAACAAGCTGTCGCCGATGAAGGGCGTGAAGAAGATCTTCGGTACCCAGGGCCTGATGGAGTTGGCCAAGGCCGCGTTCAAGCTGGTGGTGATCGGCAGCCTGCTGATCTTCCTGGTCTGGCCGGAGCTGCAGACGATCCGGCTGATGCCGTCCTACGACCTGTACGAGGTGCTGGACATCATCAAGGAGCTGGCGCTCTTGATGGCGGCCGCGGTGGTCGGCGTCATGACCGTTATTGCGGCGCTGGACTTCATGTACCAAAAATGGGACTTCATCGAGAGCCAGAAGATGTCCCGCCAGGAGATCAAGGACGAGAACAAGCAGTCCGAGGGCGATCCGCAGGTCAAGGCGCGGATCCGGCAGGTCCGCACCGAGCGCGCGCGCCAGCGCACCATGGCCGCCGTGCCGACGGCCGACGTCCTGGTCACCAACCCGACCCACTTCGCGGTGGCGCTCAAATACGACGCCGAGTCCATGGCGGCGCCGCGCTGCGTCGCCAAGGGGCAGGACCTGCTGGCGCAGCGCATGCGCGACGTCGCCAACGAGAACGACGTGCCGATCGTCGAGAACCCGCCGCTGGCGCGCGCCCTGCACGCCGGCGTCGAGGTCGACCAGGAGGTGCCGCCACAATTCTACCAGGCGGTGGCCGAGGTTATCGGCTATGTCATGGGCCTGCGGCGCGGCGCGCGGCCGCCGCGGGCGCGGGGCTGAGGCCCGTGTGGGCGGGCATGTCCCGGCGGCCGGCGGGCGGACCGGCGGCGGCCGGCTGGCAAGGTTGCTTGGAAGGCTGCGATAGATAGATGGACGCAACGGTATCCCGATTCAGCCGACAGAACGCGCTGGCTTCCGGCCGGCGGCTGGCGCGTCATGGCCGGCGGCCGCTGGCCTGGGCCGGCGCGATCGTGGCGGTGCTGGCGCTGGGCGTGGTCGTGCTGACGGCGGGCGCCGGCAGCGTCGGGTTCCTGTCGCTGGCCGCGGCGGCCGGCGCGATCGCCGGCGCGGCGCTGGTCCTGGCGACCCGCGCGCGCGACGAGGACGGCAACCTGGAACTGATCGCCGAGGCCGTCGACCACAGCCCGCATGGCGTCATGGTCACCGATGCCGACGGCGGCATCGTCTACCGCAACGTCGCCTTCGGCGCCCGCTTTGGGCCGATGAGCCGCCTCGACCTGGCGGCGGCCGAGGCCGAGGACTGGCGCCGGCTGCGGCAGACGGCGCTGGCGGGAACCGCGGCGCGCGCGCGCCTGTGCCTGCCCGGCGGCTTCGCGGCGGCCGGCACCCGGGTCGAGGTGCGGGCGTTTCCGGTCGACGGCTCGGCCGCCTCGGTGGCCTGGGAACTGGTCGACGACAATCCGCAGACGCCCGACCCGGCCGATGCCGGCGCGCTGCCGTCGCCGCCCGCCGGCGACGACGGACCGCCGGTCGCCGGCGCCGGCCCGTCCGAGCCGGCCGACGCGGTCTGGCAGATCGCCGAGCTTCTGGACGCCGCGCCGGTGGGTTTCTTCGTCGCCGACGCGGCCGGCCGGTTCCGCGCGGTCAACCGCGAGCTGGCCGACCGGCTGGGCCACGAGGTCGAGACGCTGATGACCGATACCGGCCTCGCCGACATCGTCGCCGGCGATCCGCCGCCACCGCCGACGGCGGCCGGCGGGCCGGAGCCGGCGCGGCTGACCCTGCGCCGCCGCGACGGCAGCGAGATGCCGGCCATGCTGATGCGGACCCTGATCGGCGAGGGCGCCGAGGCGCGCCAGCTCGCCGTGGTCAACGACCTGGCGCCGGCGACCGGCGCCGTCGCCACGCGGTCGACCGAGGAACGCTTCCGCCGCTTCTTCGATTTCGCGCCGGTGGCGGCGCTGATGGTCGACCTGGACGGGGCGGTGGTGGTCGCCAACCCGGCCCTGCAGGCGATGGCCGCCGACGGCGCCGATCCGACCGGCCGGCAGTTCCTGGACCTGGTCGCGGCCGAGGATCGCGACGACGTCGCCCGCCGGCTCGACGATAGCTGGGCCGGCAGGCGCGGCGGCATGATGGAGGTGCATCTCTCCGACCTGCTGGGCCGGCGTCCGGTGCAGCTCTATGCCAGCCGCCTGGAGAGCGGCTCGGGCGAGACGGCCGAGCTGCTGGTGAACCTGGTCGACATGGCCGAGCAGCGCAATCTGGAGCTGCAGTTCGCGCAGGGCCAGAAGATGCAGGCGGTGGGCCAGCTCGCCGGCGGCGTGGCGCATGACTTCAACAACCTGCTGACCGCCATTATCGGCCATTGCGACCTGCTGCTGCTGCGCGCCCGGCCGGGCGACGAATCGTTCCCCGACATCATGCAGGTCAAGCAGAACGCCAACCGGGCCGCCAACCTGGTCCGGCAGCTCCTGGCCTTCTCGCGCCAGCAGACGCTGCGGCCCAAGGTGCTGTCGCTGACCGACGTGCTGGCCGAGCTGTCGCACCTGCTGCAGCGGCTGATCGGCGAGAATATCGAGCTGAAGCTGCAGCACGAGCGCGACCTGGGCCTGGTCAAGGCCGACCAGGGCCAGCTCGAGCAGGTGATCATCAACCTGGCCGTCAACGCGCGCGACGCCATGCCGCGCGGCGGCACGCTGTCGATCGTGACCCGCAACGTCAGCCGCGAGGAATCGGCGACGCTGGGCCATGACCTGATGCCGGCGGCCGACTATGTCGAGATCGAGGTGCGGGATACCGGCAAGGGTATTCCGCCCGAGGACCTGGGCAAGATCTTCGAGCCGTTCTTCACCACCAAGGCGGCCGGCACCGGCGCCGGCTCGGGCACCGGCCTGGGGCTGGCCACGGTCTACGGCATCGTCAAGCAGACCGGCGGCTTCATCTTCCCGAAGAGCGAGGCCGGCAAGGGCACGGCGTTCCGGATCTACCTGCCGCGGCTGCGGCAGGCGGAATCCGAGCCGAGTGCCGAGGACGATGAGGCCGTCGGCGCCGACGGCCGGCCGCAGGACCTGACCGGCAAGGGCACGATCATGCTGGTCGAGGACGAGGACGCGGTGCGCGTGTTCGCCGCCCGGGCGCTGCGCAACAAGGGCTATACGGTGCTGGAGGCGAATGGCGGCGAGGCGGCACTGAAGGCGCTGGCCGAGCATGACGGCCGGATCGATCTCCTGATCAGCGACGTGGTGATGCCGCAGATGGACGGCCCGACGCTGATCAAGCGGGTGCGGCAGACGCTGCCGGACCTGAAGGTGATCTACATCTCCGGCTATGCCGAGGACGCCTTCCGCCGCAACCTGGACCCGGACGCCGATTTCGACCTGCTGCCGAAGCCGTTCAGCCTGAAGCAGCTCGCCGGCAAGGTGAAATCGGTGATCGACGGCGAGCGCGCCTGAGCGGCCGAGTCGGCCGCCGGGCGGCCGTGCCCGATGCTTGCCCGCGCCGCCGCCCATATTACCGATATTCCCGGAACGTTTCTTGAACGAAAGGCCGGAATCCCGTTGTTTTTCAATGGGATGACATTCCCGCTTGCGTAGAGGAACAAAATATGTACATTCGGCTCAATTGCATCGCTGAAATGGCTATGGGATAAGGAGCCGTGAGATGAGCAACAGCGCGCTGCGCCTGGTCGAGCAGGATAACATGGACAAGCAGAAGGCATTGGAGGCCGCGCTCGGCCAGATCGAACGGGCCTTCGGCAAGGGCTCGGTGATGAAGCTGGGCCAGAGCGACACCGCGGTCGATATCGAGGCGGTCTCGACCGGCTCGCTGGGGCTCGACATCGCGCTCGGCATCGGCGGCCTGCCCAAGGGCCGGATCATCGAGATCTACGGGCCGGAAAGCTCGGGCAAGACGACGCTGGCGCTGCAGGTCACGGCCGAGGCGCAGAAGAAGGGCGGCATCTGCGCCTTCGTCGATGCCGAGCACGCGCTGGACCCGAGCTATGCCCGCAAGCTGGGCGTCGATATCGACGAATTGCTGATCTCGCAGCCCGATACCGGCGAGCAGGCGCTGGAGATCGCCGACACGCTGGTGCGCTCGGGCGCGGTCGACGTGCTGGTGGTGGATTCCGTCGCCGCGCTGACGCCGCGAGCCGAGCTCGAGGGCGAGATGGGCGACACCCATGTCGGCCTGCAGGCGCGGCTGATGAGCCAGGCGCTCCGCAAGCTGACCGGCTCGATCTCCAAGTCGCAGTGCATGGTGATCTTCATCAACCAGATCCGCATGAAGATCGGTGTCATGTTCGGCAATCCGGAGACCACGTCGGGCGGCAACGCGCTCAAGTTCTA
>JANQKO010000286.1 GCA_028281075.1 Alphaproteobacteria bacterium
CACGGCCCGGCGGGCCGCGCCGTCAGTTGGTCTCGTCGCGGCGGAACTGCGCGGTCAGCGCCGCGGTGGCGCCGGCGACCTGGTCGGCCAGCGATTTCGCCTCGGCGGCCGCGGTCTGCAGCTGCGACGACGTTTCCGCCGCCTCCAGCACGGCGTCCAGCGCGGCGACGTTCATGTTGCTGGCGACGCTGTAGATCTCGCCGATCACCTCGTCGATGCGGCGCGCGATGTCGATCCACTCGGGCAGCGACTCGGCGCGCAGCATCCGCGGTTCTTCGTCTTGGGCTCTTCCCACCTCACGCCCTCCCGGCGCCGTCGCAGGATGTACGAAAGTTTGGTATTTTCGGATACTGGCATTAAAGAAGCTTTACGCTCGGCAGGCGTGTCACGCCGCCGCCCACGCCTCAATCTTGCCATATTGCGTTGTTAGGGCTAATCGCTGCAGACTGCCACAATATCTAGTGGGTGGCTGGCAGGCTGCACACAAGAAAAAGGTAATCATCGACCATGGCCGGTCATTCCCAGTTCAAGAACATCATGTACCGCAAGGGCGCGCAGGATGCGAAGCGCGCCAAGGTCTTTGCCAAGCTCATTCGCGAGCTGACGGTCGCCGCGCGTCAGGGGCTGCCGGACCCGGCCATGAACCCGCGTCTCCGCGCCGCCATTCAGGCCGCGCGGGCGGCGAACATGCCGAAGGACAATGTCGAGCGGGCGATCAAGCGGGCGACCCAGGGCGGCGAGGGCGAGGCCTATGAGGAGATCCGCTACGAGGGCTTTGCCGTCGGCGGCGTCGGCGTCATCGTCGAGGCGCTGACCGACAACCGCAACCGCACGGCCTCCGACGTCCGCGCGACCTTCGGCAAGTACGGCGGCTCGCTGGGCGAGACCAACAGCGTCGCCTTCATGTTCGACCGCATCGGCGCCATCGAGTACGCGGCCGAGGCCGCCGGCGCCGAGGAGATGTTCGAGGCTGCGGTCGAGGCCGGGGCCGACGATGTCGAGACCTCGGACGAGGGGCATACCATCGTCTGCGCGCCCGACGACCTGCACCAGGTGCGCGAGGTGCTGGAAGGCCGGTTCGGCGATCCGCGCAGCGCCCGGCTGAACTGGCGGCCGCAATCGACGATCCCGATCGACGAGGACACGGCGTCGACGCTGTTCAAGATGCTGGAAGTGCTGGAAGACAACGATGACGTGCAGCAGATCACGGCCAACTTCGACGTCTCTGACGAGGTCATGCGGAAGCTGAGCGCCTGAAGGCCGGGGAAGGCATGCGCATCATCGGATTGGACCCCGGCCTGCGCCATACCGGCTGGGGCATCATCGAAGCGTCCGGCAACCACCTGCGCCATGTCGCCAACGGTCTCGTGCGGTCCGAGCCGGATGGCGCGCTGGCCGATCGCCTGCGCCAGTTGTTCGACGGCGTGAACGCGGTGCTGGACGATCACGCGCCCGGGGAGGCCGCGGTCGAGGAGACCTTCGTCAACAAGAACCCGACCTCGACGCTGAAGCTCGGCCAGGCCCGCGGCATCGCGCTGCTGGCGCCGGCGCTCGCCGGTCTGCGCGTGGCGGAATACGCGCCGAACCTGATCAAGAAGTCGATCGTCGGCACCGGCCATGCCCAGAAGCGGCAGGTCGAGATGATGGTGCGGACCCTGCTGCCGGGCGTCGCGATCGCCGCGGCCGACGCGGCCGACGCGCTGGCGGTCGCGATCTGCCACGCGCATCACCGGCAGTCGGCGGCCCGCGTCGCGGCGGCCGTCGCCGTGGCGGGGGCGGGCGGATGATCGCCAAGCTGAAAGGCCGCGTCGACAGCGTCGGCGACGACTGGGCGGTGATCGATGTCGGCGGCGTCGGCTACCGGGTGTTCTGCTCGGGCCGCACGTTGTCGGCGCTGCCGGCGGCGGGCGAGGCGGTCGAGGTCCACACCGAGACCCATGTCCGCGAGGACCATATCCACCTGTTCGGCTTCGCCGATCGGGCCGAGCGCGACTGGTTCAACCTGCTGCAGGGCGTGCAGGGCATCGGCGCCCGCGTCGCGCTCGGCGTGCTGTCGGTGCTGGCGCCCGGCGACCTGCTGGCGGCGATCATGGCGCAGGACAGGACGGCGCTTACCCGCGCGCCCAGCGTCGGGCCGAAGCTCGCCACCCGCGTCATCAACGAGCTGAAGGACAAGGTCGGCAATCTCGCCCTCGGACCGGGCGCTGTCGCCGGGTCCGAGGCGGCCGGGCCCGTGTCAGCGCTGGGCGATGCCGCCGGCGACGCGGTCTCGGCGCTGGTCAATCTCGGCTACCGGCAGCCCGACGCGGTCAGCGCCGTGCAGACCACCGTGCGCACGCTCGGCGCGGAAACCGATCTGCAGGCCCTGATCCGCGGCAGCCTGCAGGAGCTGGCCCGATGACCGACGGCACCGGCACGCCCCGGCTGGTCGATCCCGGCGGCGCGGCCGAGGATGCCGGCGACGCCGGCCTGCGGCCGCAGCTATTGCGCGATTTCGTCGGCCAGCGCGCCGAGTGCGAGAACCTCAAGGTCTATATCGAGGCCGCCAAGGGCCGCGGCGAGGCGCTGGACCACGTGCTGTTCTTCGGGCCGCCGGGGCTGGGCAAGACCACGCTGGCGCAGATCGTCGCGCGCGAGATGGGCGTCAACTTCCGCGCCACCTCGGGGCCGGTGATCGCCAAGGCCGGCGACCTGGCCGCGATCCTCACTCATCTGCAGTCCGGCGACGTGCTGTTCATCGACGAGATCCACCGCCTTAATCCTGCCGTGGAAGAGGTGTTGTATCCGGCCATGGAGGATTTTCAGCTCGACCTGGTGATCGGCGAGGGGCCGGCCGCGCGCAACGTGCGCATCGACCTGCCGCCGTTCACGCTGGTCGGCGCCACGACCCGTTCGGGCCTGATCACGACGCCGTTGCGCGAGCGCTTCGGCATTCCGGTCAGGCTGAACTTCTACGATGTCGACGAGCTCGACCGCATCGTCCGCCGCGGCGCCAGGCTGCTGGACATGAACCTGACCGTGGACGGCGCGCGCGAGGTCGCCAAACGCTCGCGCGGCACCCCGCGCGTGGCGATCCGATTGCTGCGGCGGGTGCGCGACTTCGCCGCCGTCGCCGGTGCCGGAACCGTCGACGCCGTCAAGGCGGATGCCGCGCTCAACCGGCTCGAGGTCGATCAGCGCGGCCTCGACGCCATGGATCGCCGCTACCTGTCCCGCATCGCCGCGGATTTCGGCGGCGGGCCGGTCGGCGTCGAGACCATGGCGGCGGCGCTGTCCGAGCCGCGCGACGCGATCGAGGAGATCATCGAGCCCTATCTGATCCAGCAGGGCTTCCTGCATCGCACGCCGCGCGGCCGCATGCTGACGCAGAACGGTTTCGCGCATCTCGGGCTCGCCGTGCCGACATCGGTGCGGGCGCAGCTCGACCTGCTGGCGGAAGACGGGCATGAGGCATGACCACGACGGCGGCCGATACCGGCGCCACGGCGGCGCGGGCGTTCCGGCTGCGGGTCTATTGGGAGGACACGGACGCGGCCGGCATCGTCTACTACGCCAACTTCCTGAAATTCTTCGAGCGCGGGCGCAGCGAGATGGTGCGGGCCGTGGGCATCGATCAGGCCGCGCTCCTGACCGGGCAGGGGATCGTCTTCCCGGTGCGGCGCTGCGAGATCGACTATCTGGCGCCGGCGCGCCTGGGCGACGAGCTGGACGTGCACACCACGGTCCGCGCCGTCGGCGGCGCGCGCGTCGATCTGGACCAGGACGTGACGCGCGCCGGCGCGGTGCTGGCCCGGGGCAAGGTCCGGCTTGCCTGCACCGGCCGCGACGGCCGGCCGCGGCGGCTGCCGGCGCCGGTGCGGGCGGCGCTGTCGGCGCTGGCGATCAGATCCTGTTAACCATGAACGTGTGACAAAGGCGTATGGAAAACCAAGCGGTTGACGCCCTCGCTCTAGCGGGTTCGGTAGCGGACGTGGACATGTCGCTATGGGGCCTGTTCCTCAAGGCGGATCTCGTCGTCAAGGCGGTGATGCTGCTGTTGCTCGTCGCCTCGGTCTGGTGCTGGGCGATCATCTTCGAGAAGTGGCTGCGGTTCCGCCGCCTGCGCGCGCAGGCCGACGAGTTCGAGGACTCGTTCTGGTCCGGCGGCAGCCTGGAGGACCTCTACGACCATATCGGCGCCCGGCCCGATCACCCGATGGAGATCCTGTTCGCGTCGGCCATGCGCGAATGGCGCCGGTCGACGGCCAAGGGGATCGGCAACGAGCAGTCGCTCCGGGCCGGCATCAAGGAACGCATCGGCCAGGTCATGCAGGTGACCATGGACCGCGAGATGCAGCGCCTGGAACGCTATCTCGGCTTCCTGGCGACCGTCGGCTCGACGGCGCCGTTCATCGGCCTGTTCGGCACCGTCTGGGGCATCATGAACAGCTTCCAGTCGATCGCGCTCAGCAAGAACACCAACCTCGCCGTCGTCGCGCCCGGCATCGCCGAAGCCCTGTTCGCGACGGCGCTGGGCCTGATCGCGGCGATCCCGGCCGTCGTCGCCTACAACAAGTTCTCCGACGATCTCGGCCGCTACGCCAACCGCCTCGACGGTTTCGTCGGCGAGTTCTCGGCCATCCTGTCCCGCCAGCTCGAGGAAAGGCAGGCCTGATGGCGGTCTATATGCGTCACGCCAAGTCGCGCAGCGCCTCGAGCCGGCACCGGCCGATGTCCGAGATCAACATCACGCCGTTCGTCGACGTCATGCTGGTGCTGCTGGTCGTGTTCATGGTCACGGCGCCGCTGCTGACGGTCGGCGTGCCGGTCGACCTGCCCAAGGCCAGCGCCCAGAACCTGCAGGGCTCGGAGGAGCCGCTGACCATCACCGTGGATACCGCCGGCAAGGTCTATCTGCAGGAGACCGAGGTCGAGATGTCCGAGCTGGTGCCGCGCCTGCGGGCGATCGCGCGGACCCGCGATGGCGAGGCGCGGATCTTCGTCCGCGGCGACCGGGCCATCGACTATGGCCGCGTGATGACGGTGATGAGCACGATCAACGCGGCCGGGTTCACCAAGGTGGCGCTGGTCGCCGAGGCGCCGACGGTAGCCAACTAAGGTGGGGCGTTGCGAAACGGGCTGATCATATCCGCCATCCTGCACCTCGGCATGATCGTGCTGGCGGTGTTCGGACTGCCCGTCCTGTTTCAGCCCGACGAGCCGGAGACGCAGCCGCTGCTGGTCGAACTGGTGACGGTGGCCGAGGTCACCACCAGCCAGGCGCCGCCGGAACCCGAGCCCGAACCGGAACCCGAGCCGGTGAAGAAGGTCGAGGTCGAGAAGAAGCCGCCGCCAAAACCGCCCGAGCCGGTGGCCGCGCCGGCGCCGCCGCGGCCCGCGCCGCCCGAGGTCAAGCCGGCCCCGCCGGCGCCGAAGCCGGAACCGAAGCCGAAGGAACTGGCCGAGCTGCCGAAGCCGGCGCCGAAACCGGCGCCCCGGCCGAAGCCGAAACCCGAACCCCAGGCCAAGCCGGTCGATCTGTCCAAGGCGCCGAAGCCGCGGACCAAGCCGGTCAGGCCCGAGAAGCGGTTCAGCGCCGACCGTATCGCCGCGCTGCTGGACAAGCGCCAGAAGGACAAGCCGCCGCCGGTCGCCCGGGCGGCGGAAACGGCCGCGAAGGCGGCCGCCCCGGCCGAACCGCAGCCGGCGCCGCGCCTCGCGCTCAGCACCGACCAGCCGCTGACGATGAACGAGATCGACGCGATCCGGTTTCAGATTCAGCAATGCTGGTCGGTCCCGGCCGGCGCCCGCGACGCGGAGAATCTGGTCGTCCGGATCAGGATCTTCCTGAAGCCGGACGGCTCGCTCGCCCGGCCGCCCGAGATCATCGACGGCGCGCGCATGAACCTGCCGGGCGAGAACTTCTTCCGCGTCGCCGCCGAGAGCGCGCGCCGCGCCGTGCAGAAATGCAGCCCCTTGAAGAACCTGCCGGTGACGAAGTATGAGCGTTGGCGCGAGATCACGCTGACCTTCAACCCGAAGGAGATGTTGCAAGGATGA
>JANQKO010000287.1 GCA_028281075.1 Alphaproteobacteria bacterium
ATCTGCCGCAGCAGGTTCGTCCCCATGCGGCCGGCGCAGCCGACCACGCCCATTCTCACATCCGCCATCGCGTCCTCCCGTTCGGATCCGTCGCACGGCGGATTGTACCCCCTGCCCGGTCCGGGCGAAGCGTCGGAAATCCATTGATGATGACGTGGGCCGGCGGTGGCGTGCTGGCTAATCCGTCAGGTCGTCCCAGAGTTCCTTAACCTTCTTGAAGAAGCCCTCGGTCTCCGGACTGGTCTTCTCCTTGGCGCCGGCGTCCTCGAATTCCTTCAGCAGCTCTTTCTGCTTCCTGGTCATGTGCACGGGCGTTTCGACCACGACCTGGATCATCATGTCGCCGAAGCCCTGGCCGCGCATATGGGGCATGCCCTTGCCGCGCAGCCGGAACTGCTTGCCGGTCTGGGTGCCGGCCGGCACCGTGACGCTGACCTGCTTGCCTTCCAGCGTCGGCACGGGGATGCTGCCGCCCAGCGCCGCCGTCACCATGGAGATCGGCACGCGGCAGGCGACCTGCGCGCCCTCGCGCCGGAAGATCGGATGCGGCGCCACGCTGATGAAGATGTAGAGGTCGCCGGGCGGCCCGCCGCGCAGGCCGGCCTCGCCCTTGCCGGCCAAGCGGATGCGAGTGCCGTCCTCGACGCCGGCCGGAATCGTCACGGCCAGCATGTTGTCCTTCTGCACGCGGCCGGCGCCGCCGCAGTTCTGGCAGGGCGTCTCGATGACCTGGCCGGCGCCGTGGCAGGTCGGGCAGGTGCGTTCGATGGTGAAGAAGCCCTGCTGCGCCCGGACCTTGCCATAGCCCTGGCAGGTCGGACAGGTGGTCGGCTGCGAGCCGGCCGCCGCCCCGCTGCCGTTGCAGACCTCGCAGGTTTCCGACGTGGGCACGCGGATCTGCGCCTTCTTGCCCTGAAAGGCGTCGATCAGATCGACCTGCAGATTGTAGCGCAGGTCGGCGCCGCGGCTGGCCCCGCTGCCGCCGCGGCGGTGGCCGCCGCCCATGAATTCGCCGAACAGGTCGTCGAAGACGTCGGCGAAGCTGGAGGAGAAATCGAAGCCGGCGCCCGGTCCGGCGCCGTTGCCTTCGAAGGCGGCATGGCCGAACTGGTCGTAGGCCTGCCGCTTCTCGTCATCCGACAGGATCTCGTAGGCTTCGGAGACTTCCTTGAACTTCTGCTCGGCGGTGGCGTCGCCCGGATTGCGATCCGGGTGGAATCTCATCGCCAGCTTGCGATAGGCCTTTTTGATATCGGCGGCCGACGCCGATCGTCCAACCCCCAGCAGCTCATAGAAATCCGCACTGGCCATGGGCCGATGACCTTACCGAGGATACGTCCAACGGGCGATGGACCGGTCCGCCGGACCGGGCCTGAGAGTCTGTTTGAAAATCGGCCTGTCAGCCCATTTTCTCGCCGGCAACAGTATTTTCAAACGGACACCGACGTCCATCACGGGAAATCCGAACATGCGCCCCCCGGCCGCGATCAGCCGGACGAGCTCTTCTTCTCGTCGTCGCTGTCCACTTCTTCGAAATCGGCATCGACGACATCGTCGCTGGCCGCGGCCGGCTCGGGACCGTCGTCCGGCGACGGGCCGTCCGGGGCACCGTCGGCGTCCTCGGCCTGCTGTGCCTTGTACATGGCTTCGCCGAGCTTCATCGAGGACTGCATCAGGGCCTGGGTCTTGGCCTGGATCGCCTCGGTGTCCTCGCCGTCCATGACCTCGCGCAACGCCGTGACGTCGGCCTCGATCGCCTGCCTCTCGTCGGCGGTCACCTTGTCGCCCAGCTCGTTCAGGCTCTTCTCGGTCGAGTGGATCAGGGCATCGGCCTGGTTGCGGGCCTCGATCAGGGCGCGGCGCTTCTCGTCGTCGGCCCGGTGCGCCTCGGCGTCCTTGACCATGTTGTCGATCTCGGCGTCGGACAGGCCGCCCGAGGCCTGGATGCGGATCTGCTGCTCCTTCGACGTGGCCTTGTCCTTGGCGCTGACATTGACGATGCCGTTGGCGTCGATGTCGAAGGTGACCTCGATCTGCGGCACGCCGCGCGGGGCGCCCGGAATACCGACCAGGTCGAACTGGCCCAGAAGCTTGTTGTCGGCCGCCATCTCGCGCTCGCCCTGGAACACCCGGATGGTGACGGCGTTCTGGCCGTCCTCGGCGGTCGAGAAGGTCTGACTCTTCTTGGTCGGGATCGTGGTGTTGCGGTCGATCAGCCGGGTGAACACGCCG
>JANQKO010000299.1 GCA_028281075.1 Alphaproteobacteria bacterium
GGGCCATCGCGGTCGTCGACAGCCAGACGCCGGCCGTGGCGGCGGCGAGCGCCGCGCGGCAGGTCCTGATGGCCCGCTGGCCGTCGAGGCGAAAGGCGGCGCGCATGCGATATCCCAGAGAACCATCCCCCGAGCCATCGGCGGCCTTCGGCGACCGCTTCGAATCCGCCGCAAACGATATCTCAATGCGATACACCGGGCAACGCACCCCGGCCCGTCGACCGCCCGAGGGGGGCGAGACAGGCGGGCTAGGTGCCAGCCGCTTGGACATTGGCGACCTCGTCCTCGATCGGTTTTCGTGACAGCAGTTTCCGCAGGCTGCCGTGCATGCGGTCGTTTCCGGCGATGATCTCCCGCTCGGCGAGAATCGTCTCGCCGCCCTTGAAGTTGGTGGCGTAGCCGCCGGCCTCGCGAACCAGGATGGCGCCGGCGGCGACGTCCCAGGCGTCGAGACCGGCTTCCCAGAAACCGTCGCAGCGCCCGGCCGCCACGTAGGCGAGATCGAGCGACGCGCAGCCGAAGCGCCGCAGGCCGGCGACCTTGGTCATGACGTCGTCGAGGACTGCCAGGAAGCCGGCGCGGTCGCCGCGGCCCAGATGCGGGATGCCCGTGGCCAGCACCGCGTCGCTCAGGTTCTCGCGCGCCGACACCCGCAGGCGCCGGTCGTTCAGAAAGGCGCCCTGGCCCTTCTCGGCCCAGTACATCTCGTCGCTGATGGGGTTGTAGACCACGCCGGCGGCGATGACGCCGTCCCGCTCGAGGCCGATGGACACGGCGAAATGCGGGATGCCGTGCAGGAAGTTGGTGGTGCCGTCCAGCGGGTCGACGATCCAGCGGTGGTCCGGGTCGTCACCGGGAACGGCGCCCGACTCCTCCATCAGGAAGCCGAAGCGGGGCCGGGCCCGCGACAGCTCCCGCCGCAGGATATTCTCGGCCTTGACGTCGGCGACCGAGACGAAGTCCGCCGGCCCCTTGCGCGAGACCTGCAGGTTCTCGACCTCGCCGAAGTCCCGCACCAGCGCCCGTCCGGCTTTCAGCGCGGCGCCGGTCATCACGTTGATCAGCGGTGATTTGAGGGCCATGGCGGATGTCCGACGCCGCGGCCGTCAGGCCTCGGCCCGCTTGACGTAGCTGCCGTCCTCGGTGCTGACGACGACCCGGTCGCCGATATTGACGAACGGCGGCACGGTGGTCCGCAGGCCGTTCTCCAGCACGGCCGGCTTGTAGGACGCCGCCGCGGTCTGGCCCTTCACGGCCGGCTCGGTCTCGCTGACCGCGAAGGCCACGTGCTCCGGCAGGCTCAGGCCCAGCGGGCTACCCTCGTGGCTCTCGATGATCACCGTCATCCCGTCCTGCAGATAGGCCGCCTGATCGCCCAGCAGGTCCTTGTTCAGCTCGACCTGCTCGTAGGTCTCCGAGTCCATGAAGGTGAAGCTGTCGCCGTCGCCGAACAGGAACTGATGCTCCTTCTGGTCCAGCCGCACCCGCTCGACGCTCTCCGAGGCGCGGAACCGCTCGTTTAGCTTGCTGCCGTTGCGCAGGTTGCGCAGCTCGACCTGCATGTAGGCGCCGCCCTTGCCCGGCTGGGTATGCTGGATCTTCATCGCCCGCCAGAGCTCGCCGTTATGTTCGATGACGTTCCCCGGACGGATGGCGTTGCCGTTGATTCGCATGGCATGATCTCGTTGGAATTGAGCCGCGTTGACGCGCCGCGGAAGCTATCAACTCGCCTGCCTCGGCGCAACGCCGAAGCCGTGCCGGAACGCGGCGCTGGCGGCGGCCGGCAATTCATGGATAATGCCGGTCCAGATCTCATCCGAAATTCAGGGAGTCGCGATATGACAATCACCCGCCATGACGTCGGTCCACGCATGAGTCAGGCCGTGGAGTACGGGAATCTCGTATTTCTGGCCGGACAGGTCGCCGGCGACACGTCGGCCGACGTCAAGGGTCAGACCCAGCAGATCCTCGACCGGATCGACAGCCTGCTGGCCGAATGTGGCAGCAATAAGTCGAAGCTGCTGTCGGCGCAGATCTGGCTGTCGGACATCGGCACCTTCGCCGAGATGAACTCGGTCTGGGACGCCTGGATCGATCCCGAGAACCCGCCCTGCCGGGCCTGCGTCGAGAGCAAGCTCGCCACGCCGCAATACGTCGTCGAGATCATGGTGACGGCGGCCAAGTAGGCCGGCACGGACGGCGGCGATGCGGCCGGCGCTGGCCGTGATGGCCCTGCTGGCCGGCATCGCCGTGCTGTCGGGCTGCGCCGGATGTCCCGACTGCCGGCGCGGCGGCGCCGGGATCGAGGTCGTCGGCTACTGCTACCGCACGCTCGCCGACGTCGATTGCTATACGAGGCCCGAGACCGGCCGCCAGCCGCTCGCCGTCCTGGCGCGACCTGTCGACTAGCGTCTTTCCGCGTCGGTGGGATCGGCGTCCGATCCTTCGAGACGCGCTGAGGTTTTTTGTTTGATATCAATGCCTGACCTCATCCTGAGGAGCGGCCCGTAGGGACGCGTCTCGAAGGATGCGATATCGGGCCGCGGCCGGGACAGCCCGCCTCAGCGGCCCGCCGCGTCGTCGGCCCGCGCGATCTCGGCGTTGAAGGCCCTGACCGCGGCCGCCGGGCCGTCGGGATGCTGCCAGACGCCGCCGACGACGGCCAGGAAGTCGGCGCCGGCGGCGACCAGCGGCGCGCAGTTCCCGACCGTGATGCCGCCGATGGCGACGCAGGGGATCTCGAACAGCTCTGACCACCATGCCAGGATCTCGGTGGTGGCGGTGGTCTTCGGCCGCTTGGTGCCGGTCGCGTAAAAGGCGCCGAAGGCGACGTAGTCGGCGCCGGCCTCGCCCGCCTCCATCGCCAGATGCCGGGAATCGTGACAGGTCACGCCGACCACGGCGGCGTCGCCGACCAGGCGGCGCGCCTCGGCATAGGCCGTATCCTCCTGGCCGACATGACAGCCGTCCGCGCCCATCTCGGCGGCCAGGTCCGGCCGGTCGTTGATCAGGAAGGCGACGCCGCGGGCATGCGCGACCGGCATCAGCACCTCGGTCGCCCGGCGGATCGCGTCGTCGTCCACGTCCTTCAGCCTGAGCTGCAGGCAGGCGACGTCGCCGGCGTCGAGGGCGGCGGCCAGGTCGTCGGCGAAGGCGGCCGGGTCGATCCGCGGTGGCGTGATCGGGTAGAGCCGGCAGCGCGCCTGAGGTTCGGGCAAGCGGCTACTCTTTGCCCTGATAGATCCGGATGATCCTGTTCAGCATGTTGAGCGCGTCGTCGCGCGGCCGCTGGAAGGTGTTGCGGCCGATGATCGAGCCGTTGCCGCCGCCGTCGCGGATCGCCCGGGCATCCTCGAAGACCTGGTCCTCGCCCTTCTTGGCGCCGCCCGAGAACACGACGACGCGGCGGCTGTCGAAGGCGGCCTGCATGACCTGGCGCACGCGCGCCGCCTGGCTCGCCAGGTCGACGCCGTAGAGGTCGTAGACCTTCTGGGCCTCGCCCTGCATCAGGTGGTCGCTCGGCAGCTTGACCTTGATGATATGCGCGCCCAGCAGCGCCGCCATGTGGGCGGCATAGGCGGCCACGTCCATGGCGGTCTCGCCGTCCTTGGTGACCTCGCCGCCGCGCGGATAGGACCACATGACCACGGCCAGGCCGACGGACTTGGCCTCTTCGGCCATCTCCCGGATCTCCTCCATCATGTCGTAGGAGGCCTCGCTGCCGGGATAGATGGTGAAGCCGATCGCCGCGCAGCCGAGCCGCAGGGCGTCCTTGACCGAGGCCGTCGTCGCCTGGTCCTTGGGCTCGCCGCCGGGATAGAGCGAATTGGCGCTGTTCACCTTCAGGATCAGCGGGATCTGGCCGGCGAAGGTATCGGCGCCGGCCTCGACCATGCCCAGCGGCGTGGCGAAGGCGTTCAGCCCGGCGTCGATGGCGAGCTGGAAGTGATAGTGCGGATCGAAGGCCGGCGGATTGGGGATGAAGCTGCGGTGCGGACCGTGCTCGAAACCCTGGTCGACGGGCAGGATCACCATCTTCCCGGTGCCACCCAGCTTGCCGTGCATCAGGATGCGGGCGAGGTTGGCCTTGGTGCCCGGCGTGTCGCTCTCGTAGTTCTCCAGGATCTGGCGGACTTTCCGCGTCAGCTTCATTTCAGTGGCCCCTCACGGTCGTTGTCGGTCTCGGTTGGCGATATTCTGCCGTGCATAGCGCAGCTATCGCCGTGTTGGCAATCACACTCCGTCCCCGGTCAGCGCCCGGCGGCAGGCGGCCTCGATATCGGCCGCGGCCAGCAGGTCGACGGCGGCCGGCGCCGCCGCGTGGACCCGGGCCGCCGTCGCCTCGGCGGCGCTCTCGATCTTGCCGCGCAATGCTGCCGGGCCGGCGAACACGATCTCGGTCCAGCCGTCGCGCAGGGCCTGCAGCGCCAGCGCGGCATCCGCGCCGCAGTCCAGCAGGCATCGGCACCGGGCTCCGGGATGCGCCGGGGCGGCCCGCGCCAGCAGGCGCCGGTAGTAGCCCGGACCGGCATAGCCGGCGCCGCCGGGCGGTGTCAGCAGGGTGACCGGCGCGCCGGTCCGCGCGGCGGCGGCGAGCGCCGCGGACAGATGCGCCATGTCGTGGAAGATAACCGCGCTGCCGGTCATCCCGTCATTGATGCAACGCAACCACGCCCGGCAGCGGCCGGCCCTCCAGCCACTCCAGAAAGGCGCCGCCGGCGGTCGAGACGTAGCTGAAGTCCCCGGTCACGCCGGCATTGTTCAGCGCCGCCACGGTATCGCCGCCGCCGGCCACCGAAACCAGGCTGCCCGACCTGGTCAGCTCGGCCGCGGCCCGCGCCACCTCGTTGGTGCCGTGATCGAACGGAGCGGTCTCGAAGGCGCCCAGCGGCCCGTTCCAGATCAGCGTCCGGCAGCCCCGCAGCCGTTCGATCAGGTCGGCGACCGCGCGCGGCCCGACGTCCAGGATCATCATGTCGTCGGCGACGTGCTCGGTCACCACGGTCGAGGTGTCGGCGTTCGGCGCCAGGTCGTGCGCCAGCACCACGTCGCGCGGCAGCATGATCTCGCAGCCCGAGGTTTCGGCTGCGTCGACGATGTCGCGGACCGTCCCGGCCATGTCGCGCTCGCACAGCGAGCGGCCGACCTCGACGCCGGCCGCGTGCAGGAAGGTGTTCGCCATGCCGCCGCCGATGATCAGGCAGTCGACCCTGTCGACCAGGTGGCGGAGCACGGCGAGCTTGGTCGACACCTTGGCGCCGCCGACCAGCGCCGCGACAGGCCGGTCCGGCGTCGTCAGCGCGCGCGCCAGCGCCTTGAGCTCGGCCTCCATGGCCCGGCCCGCCGCGGCCGGCAACAGCCGGGCGATGCCGTCCGTCGAGGCGTGCGCCCGGTGCGCCGCCGAGAAGGCGTCGTTGACGTAGAGGTCGCCGAGCGCCGCCAAAGCCTGGGAAAACGCCTCGTCGTTCGCTTCCTCGCCGGGATGAAAGCGCAGGTTTTCCAGCACCGCGATCTCGCCGTCGGCCAGGCCGTCGACCACGGCCGCCGCCTTCGCGCCGACGCAGTCGACGGCGAAGGAGACCAGGCGCTGGCCGAGCGCGGCGCTGAGCGGCGCCACCACGGGCCCCAGCGACATCTCCGGCACGGCGCGTCCCTTCGGCCGGCCGAAATGCGACAGGATCACGACCCGCGCGCCCTTGTCGGCCAGCTCGGTGACGGTCGGCACGGCGCGCTCGATGCGCATCGCGTCCGTCACCGCGCCGTCCTGCATCGGCACGTTCAGGTCCAGCCGCAGCAGCACGCGCTTGCCCGCGACATCGAGGTCGTCGAGCGTCGCGAACGCGGCCATGGGACGCGGGCCCTAGCCCAGCTTGCCCAGGGCGACCGCGGTGTCGCTCATGCGGTTCGAGAAACCCCATTCGTTGTCGTACCAGGACAGCACGCGCACGAAGCGGTCCTCGATCACCTGGGTCTGCGTCAGGTCGAAGATCGACGAATAGGGATTGTGGTTGAAGTCGATCGAGACCATGGGACCGTCGGAGGTGCCGAGCACGCCCTTCAGCGGCCCGTTCGCGGCCTTGACGATGGCGTTGTTGACGTCGTCCACCGTGGTCTTGCGGCCGGCCCGGAAAGTCAGGTCGATCATCGAGACGTTCGGCGTCGGCACCCGGATGGCGGTGCCGTCGAGCTTGCCGGCCAGTTCCGGCAGCACCAGGCCGACGGCGCGCGCAGCGCCGGTCGAGGTCGGGATCATCGACATGGCGGCCGCGCGGGCGCGGCGCAGGTCCTTGTGCAGGGTGTCGAGCACCGGCTGGTCGCCGGTATAGGCATGGATCGTGGTCATGAAGCCATGCTCGAGGCCGACCGCCTTGTTCATCACCTGGGCCACGGGCGCCAGGCAGTTGGTGGTGCAGGAGGCGTTCGAGACCACCGTGTGCGACTTGCGCAGCTTCTTGTGGTTGACGCCGTAGACCACCGTCAGGTCGGCGCCGCCGGCCGGCGCCGACACCAGCACCCGCTTGGCGCCGGCCGCCAGATGCGCGGCGGCGGCGTCCCTGGAGGTGAAGATGCCGGTGCATTCCAGCGCCACGTCGACCTTCAGCTTGGCCCAGGGCAGCTTGGCCGGGTCGCGCTCGGCGGTCACGACCATGGTGCCGCGGCCGGCATTGATGCCGGTCTTGGTGGTCCGCACCTTGCCGGGGAACGGGCCGTGCACGGAATCGTGGGCGAACAGATGCGCGTTGGTGTCGATCGGGCCCAGGTCGTTGATACCGACGACCTGAATGTCCTTGCGGCCCGATTCGAGTATGGCGCGCAGCACCAGGCGGCCGATCCGTCCGAAACCATTGATCGCGACACGCACTGCCATGCATTCCTCCCGAGGTTGTATTGACGGTAATGGTTTATAGCCGGTCCCTGGCGGCCTGGGCCACCGCGTCGGCCGTGATATCGAAGTGGCGATAGAGGTCCTTGGCCGGGGCCGAGGCGCCGAAGCCGGCCATGCCGACGAAGCCGCCGTCCGGTCCGACATAGCGTTCCCAGCCAAAGCCGACCGCCGCCTCGACGGCGATACGGACCGTGCCCGGACCCAGGATCGCGGTCCTGACGTCTTCCGGCTGGGCGTCGAACAGCGCCCAGCAGGGCATGGAGACGACCCGCGTCGGCGTGCCGTCGGCTTCCAGCAGATCGGCGGCGGCAAGCGCGATCGAGACTTCCGACCCCGTCGCCAGCAGGGTGACGGCGGCCGCGCCGTTCGCGGGCCGCAACTCGTAGGCGCCACGCGCGCTCAGGTTCTCGTCCGTGTGCGTCGTCCGGACGGTCGGCAGGCCCTGGCGCGTCAGCGCCAGCACCGACGGCCGGTCGCGGCTGGCCAGGGCCAGCTGCCAGCACTCCGCCGTCTCCACCGCGTCGGCCGGCCGGAACACGGCCAGGTTCGGCATGGCGCGCAGGCTCGCCAGGTGCTCGACAGGCTGGTGC
>JANQKO010000335.1 GCA_028281075.1 Alphaproteobacteria bacterium
CGTGGCCATGGGTGTCGTTGATGCGCTTGAAGTGATCGACGTCGATCATCGCGGCATAGGCCGTGGCGCCGTCGCGCCGGGCCGCGGCGTAGAGAGCGCCGGCGACCTCGAAGAAACGGCGGCGGTTCGGCAGGCCGGTCAGAAAGTCCCTGCCGGCGGCGTCGCGCAGTGCGCGGACGTTGTCCAGCATGTCCATGTTCTGCGAGATGCGGCAGAAGAACTCCTCGCGCAGATACGGTTTGATCAGGAAGTCATTGGCGCCGTATTTGATGAACTTGGCCGAGCGTGGCGCGCCGCCGCCGGCCGAGACGCCGATGATCGCCAGCTCGTCGCGGTCGAACGTCTTGCGCAGGCGCTTGGTCAGCTCGAAGCCGTCCATCCCCGGCATGTTGTAATCGACGATGGCGAGCCGGATGTCCGGCGCGTCCGCGATCACGGCGAGCGCCGCCTCGCCGCTGTCGGCCTCGCGCACGTTGAAGCGGTAGAGCTCGAGCCAGTGCCGGGCGAGCCGCCGCGCCGTCGCCGAGTCATCGACCACCAGGGCCGTCGTCTCACGGTTGCGCAGCAGCCGGTTGATCGTGGAAGCCAGGTATCTCAGGCTGGCCGGACTGTCCTTTGGCACGTAGTCGATGACGTTCTTGGCCAGCAGCGTCTCGCGCAGGCCGTCGTCATAGCGCGAGGTGAAGACGACCACCGGCAGGCCGATCTCCAGCATGGCGTCGACGACTTCCCCGTCGGGGGCATCGGGCAGGGTCAGATCGAGCAGCGCCAGAAAGAAATCGTCGACGCGCCCGGCGACGGCGGCGAGCCCCTTGGCCATGGTCGACGCGAACACGATGTCGATGCCGAGCTGGCGGCCGACCTGCTGTTCGACGATGGCGCGGAAGACGTTGGAGTCTTCGACGACGAGGAGTTTCTGCACGGGCGTTCCCCGGGAACCGGGCGCGGGCCCGGCATCACCCCCCGGAATCGAGCTTAGGCCGCCCGGTTTAAGGAAGCGTTGTGTGCGGCACGCGAATGCACCGGCGGGCTATGCCCGCGGCCGCCATGTGTCCCGGCACAGGATGTAGCGGACGCCGGTGATGCCGAAGGCCTCGAACGGGCCGTCGGCGGCCATGCCGAGCTTCTGCATGACGCGGATTGAGCCGGTATTCCCGGGCAGGGCCATGGCGATGAGGCGGTCGAGCCCGAGCACGCCGAAGCCGTAATCGCGGGCGGCGCGCGCGGCTTCCGTGGCGTAGCCCCGGCCCCAGCGGGCGCTGTCGAGCATGTAGAGGATCTCGGTCTCGCCCCCGAGTTCGGGCAGGTGGCGCAGGCCGGCATGGCCGATCAGGCGTTCGGACGCGCGCTCGATCACGGCCCAGGGGCCGTAGCCCGGCTCCCGCCAGGCGGCAATGAACATCGGGACCAGCCGTTCGGCATCGGTCCGCGCGGTGGCGGCGCTCTCGGGCCCGCCCGGCAGGTAGCGGACGACCTCCGGCTTGGCCCGGATCGCGGCATAGGCGGCGACGTCGTCCGGCGCGAACGGGCGCAGGGTCAGGTGGTCGGTGTCGATCACGGTCATGACGGCAGTGTGATCGAGGAAACGACGGGATGCCAGAGCGGGATGCCTTCAGGTCGCGTCACA
The DNA here is from genome assembly GCA_028281075.1 of Alphaproteobacteria bacterium. Classification (GTDB taxonomy): domain Bacteria; phylum Pseudomonadota; class Alphaproteobacteria; genus JANQKO01. The sequence continues at coordinate 1,628 of JANQKO010000335.1, forward strand.
CGGCTGGCCCGCCGTCCGGACCCGCCTGCCGCGCCATCCGCCGCGCCAGACCGATGAAGTTCCGCGTCGCCGGCGCGGGCTCGGCGCGGCGGCAGGCCAGGTTGAGCGGGGCGGCGAGCGCCGGTCGGCGCTTCAGGCGGCGATAGACGACGCCCGGCATGCCCAGGCGGCCGAGCGAGGCCGGCACCAGAGAGACGCCGAGGCCGGCGGCCACCAGGTTCAGCGTCGACAGGATGCGTGGCGCCTCCTGGCCGATCCGCGGGCTGAAGCCGGCCCGGTGGCAGGCGGCGATGATGGCGTCGTAGAGGCCATGGCCGACATGCCGGCGATAGAGGATGAAGGGCTCGGCGGCGATGTCGGCAAGCGCCAGCGGTGGCGCGTCGGCCGGCGCCGCGTCGGGCGCCAGCCCGTGGCCGCTGGGCACGGCGGCCAGCATCTCTTCCGTCAGCAGCGCGTGCACGGTGAGGCCCGCGCCCTCCGGCGCCGGCGAGCGGATGAAGGCCACGTCCAGCCGCTCGTCGGCGAGACCGTCGACGAGCTCGCCGGTGCCGCCTTCCTCAAGCGCCAGCGAGACGTCCGCAAAGGCCTCGCGGAAGGCGCGGATGACGCGCGGCACGAAGGGATGGAACGGCGCCGAGGAGGTGAAGCCGACGACGACCCGGCCGCGTTCGCCACGGGCCGAGCGCTGCGTCGTCGCCTTGGCATGCGCCACGTGCGCCAGGATCGCCCGCGCGTCGTCGAGCAGCGCCTCGCCCGCCGCCGTCAGCGCGACGCCGCGCGGCTTGCGGTGGAAAAGCCGGACGTCGAGCTCGGTTTCCAGCGCCCGGATCTGCTGGCTGAGCGGCGGCTGCTGGATACCCAGGCGTTCGGCGGCGCGCGTCACGTGTTCTTCCTCGGCGACGGCGACGAAATAGCGGAGGTGGCGGAGTTCCATGAACTCATATTTATCAGATATGGAATTTGCGATAAACATATATTGGATTAATGGTTCCGGTGGCGCTACCGTCAGCCCGCATCTTCGACACGCATAACGAAGGGAGCGGTGGCCCATGCTTTCCATCGAACCGACCCCCGAGACGGTCGCGCGGACCTATGCGACCATGGCGCGGAACCTGGACATCGTCCGGCGGCGGTTCGGCCGGCCGCTGACGCTCGCCGACAAGCTGCTGCTTGGCCATCTCGACGCGCCCGAAACGCAGGCGCTGACCCCGGGCAAGAGCCAGCTCCGCCTGCGCCCCGACCGCGTGGTGTTCCAGGACGTGCTGGGCCAGACCGGCATGCTGCAGTTCATGCAGACCGGCCGCGACAGGGTGGCGGTACCGACGACGATCCATTGCGACCACCTGGTCCAGGCCCGGGTCGGCGGCGGCGCCGATCTCCGGGATTCGCTGGCGGAGAATGGCGAGGTCTACGACTTCCTGCGCGCGGCGGCGGCGAAATTCGGCGCCGGCTTCTGGGAACCGGGCGCCGGCATCATCCATCAGGTGGTGCTGGAGAATTATGCCGTGCCCGGCGCGCTGATCATCGGCACGGATTCGCACACGCCGAACGCCGGCGGCCTGGGCGCCTGCGCGGTCGGCGTCGGCGGGGCGGACGCGGTCGAGACCATTGCCGGCCTGCCCTGGTCGTTGCTCTATCCGCGCCGCATCGCGGTCTATCTCTCGGGCGCGCTTGGCGGCTGGACCGCGCCGAAGGACGTGATCCTTTATGTCGCCGGCCGGCTGGGCGTGTCGGGCGGCACCAACGCCATCGTCGAATATATCGGCCCCGGCGCGCGCACGATCAGCGCCACCGGCAAGGCGACGATCACCAACATGGGCGCCGAGCTGGGCGTGACGACGTCGGTGTTTCCGTTCGACGCCCGCATGGCCCGGTATCTCCAGGCGACGGGCCGGGGCGGCCTGGTGCCCCCGGCCGAGCGGCACCGCGACCTGCTGGCGCCCGACGCCGAGGTCGAGGCCGATCCGGAACGCTACTACGACCGGGTGGTGGAACTGGACCTGTCGGCGCTGGAACCGCATGTGGTCGGGCCGCACACGCCGGACCGGGCGCGGCCGGTCTCGGCGCTGGCGGCCGAGGTCGCGGACGCCGGCAACGGCTTCCACGATTCCGTCGGCGCGGTGCTGATCGGCAGTTGCACCAATTCGTCGTACGAGGACATGAGCCGGGCCGCCGATGTCGCCGCGCAGGCCGCCGTCCACGGCCGCGCCGCGGCCACGCCGTTCCTGGTGACGCCGGGCTCGGAACAGGTCCGCGCCACCATCGAGCGCGACGGCCAGATGCGGGCGCTCGAAGCCATCGGCGGCACCGTGCTGGCGAATGCCTGCGGGCCCTGCATCGGCCAGTGGCGGCGGGCCGGCGACGCGGCCGACATGCCCAACACCATCGTCACGTCCTACAACCGCAATTTCCCGCGCCGCAACGACGGCCGGCCGTCCACCATGAACTTCATCTGCGGCCCCGAGCTGGCGACGGCCTTCGCGCTTGCCGGGCGGCTCTCGTTCAACCCGCTGACCGACAGCCTGACCGGGGCGGACGGCGTGCCCTTCATGCTGCGGCCGCCGAAGCCGGCGTCCGAGGTGCCGGCCGCCGGGTTCGACCCGGGCGTCCGTGCCTATGTGGCGCCGCCCGCCGACGGCGGCGAGGTCGTCCTGCCGCTGCGGCCGGACAGCGACCGGCTGCAGGCGATGGCGCCCTGGCCGGCCTGGGACGGTGGGGACTTCACCGACATGCCGGTGCTGGCGAAGACACGCGGCAAGACCACCACCGACCAGATCTCGCCGGCCGGTCCCTGGCTGCGCTACCGCGGCCATCTCGACCGTTTCAGCGACAACCTGCTGATGGGCGCGGTGAACGCCCATACCGGCGATACCGGTACCGGCCGTAACCTGCTGACCGGCACGGCGGACATGCCCTTTGCCGAGACCGCGCGCCATTACCGGGCGCGGGGCCTGCGCTGGGTCATCGTCGGCGACGCTAATTACGGCGAGGGCAGCAGCCGCGAGCATGCCGCCCTGTCGCCGCGCCTGCTCGGCGGCGCGGCCGTGATTGCCCGCGGCTTCGCCCGCATCCACGAATCCAACCTGAAGAAGCAGGGTCTGCTGCCGCTGACGTTCACGGACGCGTCAGACTACGACCGCATCCGCGAGGACGATCGGCTGAGCCTGCTGGACCTCGCCGGCCTGGCGCCCGGCCAACCCGTCACCTGCCGCGTGACGCACGCCGACGGCACGGCGGAGACGTTGTCGCTCGCCCATTCCTTCACCGCCGACCAGTTCACCTGGTTCCGCGCCGGCTCTGCGCTGAACGCCATCGGTGATGCGGCGTGAGTGCCGGGTGTCTCCGTGTCTGCGCGGTGAACCGTTCTTGTCAGCCTGCTGACGAATCTTGACCACGGAGGCACAGAGACACGGAGGAACAAGAAACCTCGTTTTTCGGCGCTTCGCGCCAATCAATGTTGTTTCTCTCTGTCTCTGTGCCTCTGTGGTGAACCGTCGTTGTCGGTTTACCTATGAAGCCACTCGATAACCGGTCCGGTCAGGTCCGACGGCCTAACCCCGCATCTCGGCCTGGAATTCCGCTTCCGTCAGCCTCGGACAGTCGTCGGCGAAGGCGTAGCGGCCGGGTTGGGCGTCGACGTAGATGTGGCGGCCGAGGGTGAAGTCGGACGCGTCGTCGAAGGCGTCGACCGAGATGGCGGTGATGGCGTCGGGCTTCGACGCCAGGCGGAAGAACAGGCTGGCGCCGCATTTCGTGCAATGGCCGCGCTCGGCCCATTTCGAGCCCTGGAACCAGGCAAGCGTCTCGTCCGAGATGAAGGTGGCGGGGCCGGGACAGACCACCGCCATCCATGGGCCGCCGCCCCAGCGGCGGCACATGCCGCAATGGCAGACGTGGTAGCTGGGCCGGGGCACGGTGATCTCGAACACGACGCCGCCGCACAGGCACTGGCCGCGGCGCTTGTGGTCGGCGGACTCGGTCACGTGATGCCTCCTGTCGATCCGACCCCGATGCCGATTATCGGGCGGTTGCCGCCGCCTTGTCATATTCGGTTTTCGGCCGGCGCTTGCGCAGGTGATGGGTAAGGGCGAGCGCGATGCAGTGCTTGAGGGCGTCGTCGGCGCGTGGCTGCCCGGCCGTGAACAGCAGCGCCCGGTTGCCGTCGAACGTGAACTGGCCGGGATAGAGCTGGCGGAAGGTGTCGGCCAGCCGGGACTGGCAGTGCACGAAAAGTGCGTAGCCGTCCGGGCGGTCCCTCAGCGCGTCGATCCGGACCGTCGTGCCGACGCGCGGGCGGGCTGGCAGATAGGCCGGCTGGCCCCATTTCAGCGTCTCGACCAGCGGGCCGACGCCGTCGGTCGTCGCGGCGGTGTCGAGGATCAGCGCGCGCAGCGCCAGCAGGTCGGCGCGCGGCGCGGGCGGATAGGCGTCGAACACCGCCTTGACCGCCGGGTCGTCGAAGGCGTGTTGTGTCCTCGGCATGCGAGTCCGTTCCTTCAGGCCGTGCAAACCGTCTCGACCAGCCGCGCGAAGCTCCCGTCCGAGAGCTGCAGGCGGGTCCAGCGGAAGCGGCTCGCCGCGATGTCGATAACAGGGCCCGGTCGCGCGCCGGTCTCGGCCTCGACCACCAGGCCCGGCGCGTCGTACCAGCCGATCGCCGGCAGACGTGCTTCGGCGCGGACGATCTCCTCGGACGCGCAGGGCCAGAGCGACGTGCCGATCACCTCGCCGACATCGCGGTGAAACTGCCGCGCGCGGGGGGCGGAGCAGGCGAGCAGGGCATGCGTCAGGTCGCAGACCAGATGCAGGGGCAGGGTGGAGCGCTCGACCAGCCGGGCGAGCTGGCGGTCCGCCGGCGCGTCGAGCCGGGCCGCCAGCAGCCGCGTGATGGCGGCGCGCTCGTCCGGGTCGGGCGTCCGGCTGCCGTTTTCCCAGCGCGACACGGTCGCCTGCGAGACGTTCAGCAACTCGGCCGCGTGCGTCTGCTTGCAGCGCCGGATCGCCCGCCACCGGCGCAGGCTGCGGCCGAGGAAGGCGGCGCCGCCGCCGATCGTCGGATGTCCCGTCATGCCGTCGATGAATATCTTATTCCGTGCGTTCCGCGCCCGCGCGATGCCAGATACCGCGCAAGGGGTATCATGGATCGCCGCGACATCACACTGGTCTGGCTCTACCTCACGGGCGTGCTGGCGACGGCGCAGCTCGGCAAGATGCCGGCGCTGATGCCGGCGATCTCGCGCGAGCTGGCGATCGGCCTCGTCCTCGGCTCGGTGCTGATCTCGCTGGTCGAGTTCGGCGGCGCGCTGTTCGCGACATCGGCCGAACGCCTGGTGCGGGCGCGGACGCACCGGTGGGCGCTCAAGGCCGGGCTGCTGTTGTTCGTGGCGGGCAGCCTGCTGGCGGCCGTGTCGACCAACGCGACGCTCCTGTTCGCCGCCCGCGTCCTCGACGGCCTCGGCTATCTCGGCGTCGTGATCTCGGCCCCGGTGCTGATGGCGCACAGCGTGACGGCCGAGAAACGACCGCTGGCGCTGGCGGTCTGGAGCACGTTCTTTCCGGTCGGCTTCACGCTCGGCGCCGTGGTCTCGGGACCGCTGGCGGATCTGCTGTCCTGGCGTTTCGGGCTCGGCCTCTGGGCCGGCGTCGCGCTCGTTCTAGTGCTGCTGCCGCCGCCGCTACCGGTCATCGAAGGCACCGCGCGCGGCGGCGCCGATGACCGCCGGAACGGCCGTCTTCGTCCCTGGGTGTTCGCCGGCGGGTTCGGCCTCTATACCGCCTTCATGGTCGGCATGCTGGCGCTGGCGCCGGAATTCTTCGTCGCCGCGTTCGGCATGACGCTGGCGGCGGCAAGTCTGGCGACCGGGCTCGCCGCCTTCGTCAACGCGGCCGGCCTGATCGTGCCGCTGCTGCTGGCGCGATACGGCCGCGCGTCGACGGGCTGGCGGACCGCCGTGCTGTTGAGCGCGCTGATCGTGCCGGCGTTTCTCCTGCTATTCGTGTTTTCCGGCGCGCTCGACGGCATGCCCGCCGTCTGGCTCTTTGTCGCCCTGAACGCGCTGTCCGGCGTCTTCCCGTCGATGGCGTTCTCGCTGCTGCCGAAGATCGCGGCCACGGACGGCCTGTCGCGCGTGAACGCGCTGATCGCGCATACCGGCGCCAGCGGATCGCTCGCCGGCCCGCCGCTGTTCGCGCTCTGCGTCGTGCAGGGCGGCTGGCCGGCGGCGGCCTGGTGCGGCGTCGGGCTGGTCTCCACCTCGGCCGCCGCGATGCTGTTCGCGTTGCGGAAGCGCGCATGAGACCGGAGGCACCCGTTCGCCGCCAATGGTCGGCCGCGGGTTCAGAACCCCATCTGCCGGCGGCCGAGTTCCGTCAGGTCGGCCGGCGTGGCGCGGTCGGGATAGGCGGTCTCGTAGTCCTCCGGCCGGAAGTCGGGGGCGCTGCGGCCGTCGAGGAAGGCGGCCTTCTGCTGTTCGAGGCAGGCGCGGTTCCTGGCGCAATCCGGCGCGGCGGCGATGTAGAACACGTTGCTCTCGCCGGCGCCGTTGTGCGCGGGCTCGACGCCGTGCACCAGATCGCAGTGCCACCAGACGGTGTCGCCCGGACCGACGGCCGGGATCGAGACCAGGCCGGCGAGCAGGGCCGCGTGCCGGTCTTCGTCCGGCCAGAGGCCGCCGGCGGGATCGGCGCCCGGCAGCCGGTCGTCGGGTGCGTCGACCTGCAGCGCGCGCAACAGCATGTAGGCTATGCCGTGGGCGACCGGCACCAGTTGCAACGTGCCGTCGCCCGGCCCTTGCGGTGTCAGCGCCGTCCAGCCCTGCCAGGTGCGGAACATGCTGCAGACGAACGGCGCCGGCGTTTCGCTCGCGCCCTCGCGGTGCCGGCCGTCGAAGGGGTCGAAGGTGCGCCAGTCGCCCGCCAGCACCGGCGCATAGAGGCGTTGGAAGCCGGGTTCGAGCCAGCGCTCGGCCGCGCCACCGTCGATAT
>JANQKO010000616.1 GCA_028281075.1 Alphaproteobacteria bacterium
GGCCTCGCCCTCGACCTTGGCCAGCAGCTTGTTGGCCGCGCCCATGCGGCGCGACTGGCCGGCCGCCAGCACCAGGGCGCCGACCTTGGGTGCCCGCGGGGCGACCGCGACCACCTCGGCGTCGCCGGCGCGCGGCTGCGGCCGGGTGGCGATCTCCTTCAGCAGGCCGCCGGCGCCCATGCGCATGATGTCCCGCCGGGTCACCGGCAGATCGGCCAGCAGCCGGGTCAGCACCCAGTCGAAGCCGTTCAGCTTCGGCGAGCGAGCGCAGCCCGGCAGCCCGACCACGGGGACGTCACCATGGTGGCCCATCAGCAGCAGGTTGCCCGGATCGACCGGCATGCCGAAATGATCGACGGCGCCGCCCGCCAGCACGATGCCGGCCGGCACCTCGTCCCGCCGGTCGGTGATCGCCGACGCGCCGAAGATCAGCACCGGGTCGCAGCCGTCGTCCAGTTGCGCGCTTATCGCGGCGGCGACGGCCCCGGCCTCGTGGGCGCAGCGGTCCTGCCGCCTCAGGCGGCTGCCAAGCGCCGACAGCCTTGCCTCCAGCACCCGCACGGTCTTGTCCAGCACGCTGTCCTTGGTGCCCGGCAGTCGCGTCAGCACGATGCCGGCGGCATGCGGCGTCAGTTCGGCGATCCGCACCAGCGGCGCGCCATCGCGCGCGACCGTCTCGGCCGCCTCGACGGCGGCGGCGGGCGCGGCGAAGGGGATGATCTTCACGGTCGCCAGCATCTGGCCGGCCTCGACGATGTCGAAGGGTTCGACCGTGGCGATGGTGACAGCCTCGTCGATCAGGTTGAGCTCGTCGACCCGCGCGCGGTCGATCACGGCCACGCCGCCGGTGTCGGCATAGAGATTGCAACGCCCGGTAAAGGCGGCCTGGCGGGTCACGTTGGCGCCACGCGCCGCCTCGGCGATCCGCGTGGCGGCCATGTCCTCGGGCACGTCGCCGTCTTCCAGCCGCACGGCCACGACCGCGACGATGCCGGCTTCGCGGAGCGCCACCACGTCGTCCGCCGACAGCACGCGGCCCTTCTTCATGGCGAGGCCGGGCAGGCGGACGCTGTGCACCAGCGTCGCGCCGACCGCGTCGTCGAGCGGCGTGCGGCCGAAGATCATGACGCCCCGCGGCGCAGCACCTCGGTCACCTGCGCCATGATCGCGATGGCGATCTCGGCCGGTGACTTGGCGCCGATGGCGAGCCCGACCGGCCCGTGAATGCGCGCGAAGTCCCGGTCGGTGAAGCCGTCCGCCGCCAGCCGGTCCTTGCGCTTGGCGTGCGTGCGCGAGCTGCCGAGCGCGCCGATATAGAACGGCCGCGCCTTCAGCGCGACGGCGAGCGCCGGGTCGTCGAGCTTGGGGTCGTGCGTCAGCAGCACCACGGCCGTGCGCGCGTCCGGCGCCAGCTTTTCCATGGCCTCGTCCGGCCAGTCATCCGACAGGTTGATGCCGGGGAAGCGGTCCTCCGAGGCAAAGGCACCGCGCGGGTCGATCACCGTGACGTCATAGCCGGCGAGCACCGCCATCTGCGACAGCGGCTGGGCGATATGCACCGCGCCGACGATGGCCATGCGCAGGGGCGTGTTGAAGACATGCAGGAAGACCTTGCCGTCGTCGGTCTCGACGGTCGTGCTCTTGTCGCCGCGCACGGCCTCGACCGCGGCCGTCATCAGCGCACCGTCGGCGTCATCGTCCGCTGGATAAAGCAGCGCCTCGCGGCCACCGTCGAGCCAGGTCGCCAGCACGACCGGCCGTTTCGCCGCCCGGTCGGCCAGGAGCTGTTTGAGGGTTTCGGCCTTCATTCAAGCCGCTCGACGAAAACGTTGATCTCGCCGCCGCAGGCAAGGCCCACTTCCCAGGCCATCTCGTCGCTGACGCCATAGTGCAGGAGCCGCGTGCCGCCTTCGCGGATGATCTCGCGGGCTTCGTGCACGACGGCGCCCTCGATGCAGCCGCCGGAGACCGAGCCGACAAAATTGCCGGCCTCGTCGATAACGACCTGGCTGCCGACCGGGCGCGGCGACGAGCCCCAGGTACTGACCACCGTCGCCAGCGCCACGCCCTTGCCGGCGGCCCGCCATTCGGCGGCCTGTTCCAGAACCTTCTCGTGATCGATCATGTCATGCGACCTCTCGCGCCGTCCCGCCGCCTTCCTCGCGCCGCGGGCCCATGTGGCTTAGCGCGTCGGCCAGGTCGGCCAGGCTGTTCAGGTTGTGTACCGTGCGGAAATCGTCGACGTGCGGCAACATCGCCCGGACACCCCTGGATTTGGGCTCGAATCCATCATAGCGCAAGAGCGGGTTCAGCCAGATCAACCGCCGGCAGGACTTGTGCAGGCGCTCCATCTCGGCGTCGATGCCTTCGCCCGCGTCACGGTCCAGGCCGTCCGAGATCATCACCAGCACCGCGCCCTGGCTCAGCACCCGCCGCGACCACTGGCTGTTGAAGTCCTTGACGCAGGCGCCGATCCGGGTGCCGCCCGACCAATCCTCGACGGCGTCCGAGACGCGTGCCAGCGCGATGTCGACGTCCTTCTGCCGCAGGTGCCGGGTGATATTGGTCAACCGGGTGCCGAACACGAAGGTATGGACCCGGTCGCGGTCGTTCGTCACCGCGTGCATGAAGTGCAGGAACATGCGGCTGTAGCGGCTCATGGAGCCGGAGATGTCGCAGAGCACCACCAGCGGCGGATGCCGGCGCTTGCGCGAACGCCGTTTCAGCGGGATGGTGCCGCCGGCCCGGAGCGCGGCCCGGAGCGTCGCCCGCATGTCGACCCGGCGGCCGCGCGGGTTGGGTGTCAGCCGGCGCACCGGCACGTCCATGATCGGCAGCCGCATGCGCGCGATCACCGCCTTGGCCGCCGCCATCTCCTCGGCCGACATGGCCTCGAAATCCATGTCCTGCAGCACCTCGCGGGCCGAGAAGGTGAAGGCGGCGTCGAACTCGATCTCCCGGCCGTCCTCTTCCTCGTCGTCGCCCTCGCCGCGCCGCGGCAGCATGGCGTCCGCCAGCCTTCGGCTGACCTCGTCACGGTCTTCCGGCTCGCCGTCACCGCCGATCGCCGGCAGCATCATCGACATCATCTTTTCCAGGATCTGCGGATTGCGCCAGAAGATGTGGAAGGCCTGGTCGAACAGCTCGCGCTGGTCGTAGCGGTTGACGAAGACCGAGAACAGCGCCCAGTAGAGATCGTCGCGCTGGCCGATGCCGGCGATCCGCACCGCGCGCACGGCCTCGATTACCTTGCCCGGGCCGGCCGGCAGGCCAGCGGCCCGCAGCACGCGGCCGAAATGCATGATGTTCTCGGCGATCTTGCCGCCATCGGTCGGCGGGCCGTTTGCACGGCCAGGGGCGTCGGTGGGCGCGTTCATGCGCCCGACGTGGCGAGCTCGGACTTGACCTCCTGCAGCAGGCGGGCCGCCTCGCTTCCCTGGATCTTCTGGATGTCGTCCTGATACTTCAGCAGCACGCCCAGCGTGTTGTCGATGGTCTCCGGGTCCAGCGCCAGCTTGTCGAGCTGGGTCAGCGCCGCCGCCCAGTCCAGCGTCTCGGCGATGCCGGGCTGCTTGAACAGGTCGGTGCCGCGCAGGCGCTGCACGAAGGCGACGATCTGCCGACTGAGATCGGCGTCGGCGCCCGGCACCTTGGCGCGCACGATCGCCAGCTCGCGCCCGGCATCGGGATAGTCCACCCAGTGATAGAGGCAGCGGCGCTT